>CAILWD010000517.1 GCA_903837815.1 uncultured Chloroflexota bacterium
GGCGCTGGAGATTACGGATAAGGCTGTGAAGTAAAATCAGACTTCGGAATTCTCACAGACTTCCTAAGTCTTTTATTTCGATTACAAATTTGGTTCCCTTTCCAACTTCGCTTTCCACATCAATCGTCCCGCCGTGCGCGAGGACGATTTGTTTTGTGATGGCGAGTCCCAGCCCGCTGTGGGTACGGTTGCTGCGGGATTTGTCGCCGCGCCAGAAACGGTCAAAGACGAAGGGCAGGTCTTCGGGGGGGATGCCTGAACCAGAATCTTGCAAAGTAATTTGTAATTGGTGATTGGAGATTGATGATTCGACGCGAATGGAAATTCTTCCGCCTGGCGTGTGACGAAGGGAGTTGGAAATCAGGTTGGATAATGCCTGATTGAGCCTGTCGTAGTCGGCGGTGAGTTCGAGATCGGGGTCGAGGACTTCGGTTTGCAGGTCGATGCCGAGGGATGCGGCTTGGGAGGAGAAGCTCGAAGTGAGATCAGACATCAGGTCGGCAATCAGGAAGCGGGTGGGATGCAGGGGGAGTTGACCCGCTTCGGCGAGGGATAGAGTCTGCAAGTCGTTGACCAATCGCGCGAGCAGTTGAGTCTCCTCCAGCGTGTTGTTGATGTGGTCGGGTGTGGCTTCGTAGACCCCATCCAGAATCCCTTCGAGGTTGCCCTGGATGATGTGCAGGGGCGTGCGGAGATCGTGGGCGATGTCGGCGGTGAGATTGCGGCGCTGCTGGTCGGAGCGTTCGAGTTCGCTGACCATGTAATTGAATCGTTTCGCCAGCAGACCAAACTGACGCGTGTGACGTTCTGGCACGCGCACGGTCAGGTCGCCCTCGGAGACGGCGTCGATGGCGTCAAAAATTTCAGACATCGGTTTGCCGAAGCGGCGGAAGGCGAGTCCGCCGATGATGAATGATGCGACAATGAAGAATAGTGGAATGCCGCACAGGGGAATCAGGAAGCCGCCGCGAAAATCTCCCTTATCGTGCGGGGGCGCTAGAAAGATAACGATGAGGATGGCGATGATAAAAAGTGTGATGATGCTGCTGAGGAAGATCGCAAAGGGTTTGAACAGGCGGCTGTCTTTGCGGAAGGGGGAACGGTGGAAGCGGGGGCTGTGAAATGGATGATGATTTTTCATGGCTGCGTGAAGCGATACCCAACCCCGTAAACGGTTTCGATGAGATTTTCTTTGGCTTCGGCTTCGAGTTTTTTGCGCAGGTTTTTGATGTGCGAATCCACGCTGCGGTCGATGCTGGATGCGCCGCCGTGCAGGTCGTCGAGAAGCTGCTCGCGGGTGAGGGTTTGACCTGGTCGGCTGGCGAGGAGTTGTAACAGCTTGAATTCGTTGGGCGTCAGTTTGATGGGACTGCCGTCGAATGTGACCGAATATTTTTCCGCGTCGATTTCCAGTCCGCCTGCGCGGATGATGCTCGGCGCTTTGACGTCGCCTTTGCTTCGGCGCAGCAGGGCGCGGACGCGGGCGACGAGGGCGCGGGGTGAGAACGGCTTGGTGATGTAATCGTCCGCGCCGATTTCGAGACCCGTGATCTGGTCCACTTCTTCGGCAAGGGCGGTGAGCATGATGATGGGCACGTCGCTTTCGCGGCGCAGGATTTTGCAGACTTCGCGCCCGTCGATATTGGGGAGCATGAGGTCGAGGATGATCAGGTCAGGTTTTTCGCGGCGGGCGGCTGTCAGCGCGGTTTGACCGTCGGCGGCGATGGTCACGCGGTAGCCGTTCTTCTCCAGATAGTCACGCGCGAGGCGGACGATCTTGGGTTCGTCGTCAACAACGAGGATGAGTTCCTGCATGGGGAGAGTATAAAGGAGAAAGGATGAAGGAGGAAGGATAAAGGATGAAGAATGGGAAGAAGAAAGTTGCGAGATGTGAGGAACGAGGAAAAGCAAGAGTCTTTCCTCGTTCCTCGTTTCTTGTTACTCGGCTACTTTTTACTCTTCCTTCTTTTCGCCTTCAGGCGTTTCGCCATGCGCCTGTTTATGCCATTCGTTGAACATGGACGGGACGCCGCCTTCACTGTGCCAGCCCCAGGGCCCGCGCATGTGACCGCCGTTCCACATCATGCGGCGGAAGAAGAGCATTTTCATCGCGCCGAAGAACAGGAAGAGGAAGAGGATGGAGCCGCAGATCGCGCCGATGGGATTGAAGAAGCCGCGATGGTGAAAGGGCATGGAATGATAGCCATAGCCGAAATCGCGTCCATATGACATGAAGGGCGCAGGAACAGCCTGCCCATTCTCTGCGGCTTTCTCAATGGCTTTGGCGACGGCGGGAGCCTGCGTAATTCCCTGCGCCATGCCCGCTTTGTAGCCGAACGCTCCCGCGCCAGCGATCAAACCGAGTACGAGTATTGCGCCGAGGATGCGAAGCCAGATAAACGAATTGTTTTTCATTTTTACCTCCAGTAGGTGATTGATTTGTTTTGTTCTTACGCCCTAATTTATCAATCCATTGTGGAGGAAATATGGATGAGTGCGGCAGGGTTCGTGGAGGTTTGCCCTCGACTTTCGCTCAAGCGGGATGCAACTTTTTCGCTTTTTCCACATCTGATACAATGCGGGTCGGGTAATAGACGACCCTGAGAAATTGTCCAAAGGTTATTGAAATTCACTTCACAGGAAAATAACATGTCTGATGAAAAACACGTAAAAGTATTGATTCTTGGTTCTGGACCTGCGGGACTTTCCGCAGCATTGTATGCGGCGCGGGCGGAGTTGAATCCCGTGGTGCTGACGGGGATGCAGTTGGGCGGTCAAGCCGCGCTGACGCACACCATCGAAAATTACCCTGGTTTTCCAACAGGCGTTGGCGGGGCGGAACTGGGCGAGTTGTTCCAGAAACAGGCGGAACATTTCGGCGCGAAGGTCGAATTCGTTATGGCGCATGAAGTCGATTTTTCCCAGCGCCCGTACACGGTCAAAACCGACAGCGGAGTCTACAAAGCCGACACGTTGATCATTTCCACGGGCGCGAGTTCGATTCATCTCGGCGTCCCTGGCGAGGTCGAGATGACGGGACGCGGCGTCTCCTATTGTGCCACCTGCGACGGCTGGTTCTTCAAAGAGAAGAAGGTCGTGGTGGTCGGCGGCGGCGACAGTGCGTTCGAAGAGGCGCTCTTCCTCACTCGCTACGCCTCGTCTGTCACGCTCATCCATCGCCGTGAAGAATTCCGTGCGGGCGCGATTTTGCAGAAGCGGGCGAAGGAACATCCCAAGATGAACTTCATCCTGAATAGCGTCGTGACCGAGGTGTTACAAGGCGATAAACTCACGACCCTCAAGCTCAGGAACGTCAAGACGGGCGAGGAATCCACCTTCGAGACTGACGGGTTATTCATCTTCATCGGACATTCGCCGAACACGGAAATGTTCAAGGGCAAACTCGAAATGAGCGACCCGGGCTATCTCAAAGTCAACGATAAAATGGAGACCAGCATCCCCGGCGTGTACGCGGCGGGGGAGGCGGCGGATGCAACCTTCAAGCAGGTGATTACCTCCGCAGGTATGGGCGCTGCGGCAGCCATCCAGGCGACGAGGTTCCTCGAAGCCGAGGAATAAAGAAACAGCAAGAACCCCTATCTCAAAAGGGGTTCTTCTTCATATTTGGGTGGATTTCTAAAAATATGACGTTTTGTACTTTCTGTCTGGACTTGTTTGGGATAAAATTAACAAAGTTTTACGGTAAGAAAACGCCAAATTCTAACTGGAGGAACAATGAATAAGATTTCCATCGTGGGCGCCGGCAACACCGGCGCGACTGCCGCGCATTGGCTGGCTGAACGCGAACTTGCCAATGTTGTTTTGCTGGATGTGGTGGAGGGAATGCCGCAGGGCAAAGGGCTGGACTTGTTGGAGGCGATGCCTATCATCGGCAAGGATGCCAAGGTGACTGGCACGAACGATTATGCCGATACCAAAGACTCTGATATCGTCATCATCACGGCGGGGATAGCACGTAAGCCCGGCATGAGCCGCGATGACCTGTTGAAGACCAACGCCGAAATTGTGGGTAAAGCCGCCACTGAAACGTTGAAATATTCTCCGAACGCCATATTCATCGTTCTGACCAATCCGCTCGACACGATGGCGTATCTTGTGATGAAGAAGACGGGCCTGCCCCGCTCCCGCGTCATCGGTCAGGCTGGGATTTTAGATTCGGCTCGTATGCGCGCCTTCGTGGCGATGGAAGCGGGCGTCAGCGTGGAAAACGTCCAGTGCTACGTTTTGGGCGGACACGGCGACGAGATGGTTCCGCTGACCCGCCACTCGAACATCGCGGGCATTCCCCTGCGCGATTATCTCCCCGCCGACAAACTCGAAGCCATCGTCAACCGCACGCGCAAGGGCGGCGGCGAAATCGTCAACTTGCTCAAGACGGGTTCGGCGTATTACGCGCCCTCGATGGCTTGCGTCCAAATGGCGGAAGCAATTTTGAAGGACAAGAAATTGATTGTGCCATGCGCCACTCACATGGAAGGCGAGTACGGTTTGAACGACATGTACTTTGGCGTTCCGGTCATGCTTGGCGCAGGCGGCATGGAAAAGGTCATCGAATACCAGTTCGATGAATCAGAAAAAGCCATGTTCGAGAAATCCGCCGCTTCGGTCAAGGAAACGCATGAAGCGTTGAAGAGCGTGGTTGCCTTGTAAATCAGTCAAAAGTCGAAAGTCAAGGGTCGCAAGACTGGCTTTCGACTTTTGGTTTCACCCAAAGGAATAGGAGAATATGATGATTCTACATGAGAAGATTTCAGAGCAATTGCCTTCCTGGCGCGAGCGGATCAAGTCGCTGGCGAAGGAACATGCCGAGGTGAAGGTCGCGGACGTGACGGTTGGGCAGGTGGTGGGCGGGATGCGCGACATCAAGTCCCTGCTGACGGATGTTTCATTTGTCGATCCTGCGCATGGCATTTTGTTCCGCGGGATGCCCATTCCCGAAGTGTTGAAGAAACTGCCCAAGGCGCGCGGCGGTAAGATGCCTCTTGTGGGTGGTTTTTACTACCTGCTGATGATCGGTGAACTGCCGACCAAGGAGCAGGCACAGGAAGTGGAATCCGAATGGGCGAAGCGCTCCGAAATTCCCGACCATGTCTATAAAATGCTCAAAGCCATGCCGAAAGAGACTCACCCGATGACTCTCTTTTCGCAGGCGGTGCTGGCATTGCAGGGCGGGTCGGTCTTTGCCCGGCGTTATCACTCGATGAAGAAGGATCAATATTGGGAAGCCGCGCTGGAAGACGCTCTTGACCTGACTGCCAAACTTCCCATCATGGCGGCATACATCTACCGCATGAAGTATTTTGGCGAAACCAAGAAGCTGAAATACAATCCCAAGCTGGATTACGGCGCGAACTTCGCCAAAATGATGGGCGTCACCGATAGGAAGGGTTATTCCGAACTTGCCCGCCTGTACTTTGTCCTCCACTCAGATCACGAGTCTGGGAACGTCTCGGCGCATACGATGCACCTCGTTGGTTCCGCGCTTTCCGACCCGTATCTCTCGTTCTCTGCCGCGCTCAATGGTCTGGCTGGACCCCTGCACGGGCTTGCCAACCAGGAATGTCTCGGCTGGCTGTTGGATGTTTACAAGCAGTTCGGCGGCGTGCCTTCGCGAGACGACCTCTACAAGTTCGCGTGGGACACTCTCAACGGCGGGCACGTCATCCCCGGTTATGGTCATGCCGTTTTGCGCGTGCCAGACCCCCGCTACATGGCGCAGTTGGAATTTGCCAAAGCCCGCTTCCCTGAAGATGACCTCGTCCGCTTGGCGGAAATGGTCTTCGATGTGGTGCCGACCGTGTTGAAGGAACAGGGCAAGGCGAAGAATCCCGCCCCGAATGTGGATGCTATTTCTGGAACTTTGCAGTATTACTATGGCGTGCGTGACTTCGATTTCTATACTGTGCTCTTCGGTGTGGGACGCGCCCTCGGCGTGACCTGCAATTACGTTTGGGCGCGCGCGCTCGGTCAGCCGCTCGAACGTCCCAAATCATTGACGACGAAGATGCTGGAAGACATTGTGGCGAAGGCGGGGGCTGCGCCCAGTAATTAGGGATTGGTAATTGGAGGAGCCTGCGAGAGTTTTTCTCACAGGCTCTTTTTGTTTCCTAATCAAATGTTAGGAAGTTCACATAATCATACGCTGGTAGTTAATGCAACAGCTCAAGGTGGTCAATCAGGCTTCCGCTGAGATAAGCTTCTACTGCCGTTTGTGCTTCTGGAATATCAGTGATTATGGGTTGAATGCTGCGGACCTTCAAGCCTTCGTATGCGCCTTTTCCCATTCCGCGAGCCAGTAAGACATCACAATCCATGATTACATCCATCATATTGGCATGGCGCGCCTCGGAATGATGGGAATGTGAGTCTTCATTGCAGGTTCCATGATTTTCATGCGGTTTGTCTTCTGGGTGCTTGTGCCCCGGTTTGGCACGTGTTTCCTGTCCGGTGATTTTTCCATTTTCGACTGTGTAAACCAGGTAATATTGCGCACGCCCAAAATGCGGGCTGACCGTTTTGGCGTCATCGCTGGCAACTGCAATTTTCATTTGTAATTCTCCTGTTTTGTATGTTTTTTATTGTCGGGCTATTTGATGTGCATGCTTGTTTTTACTTGCTCCGTCCATATCGGAATAACAGGATTGCAACAATCAGTAACCCTGAATTAATCAATCCAAAGGGTGGCTTTGGGGGCGAGACGCTGGTGAAATCGTCTGGCAATGTCTGGGGCGGCTGCGGATTCCCTGTCGGGCTTGGTACTGGTGTCGGGGTTTCGCGGCTGGAGGGTGTAATACCCAATTCGGCGGCAAAAACAGCGGCACGTTGTGGATAATCGTCAGGATGACAGGCATGACAATTGGTATAAATATCTTCCAGCGGATTTGGAATCATACCCACGTGCGCCTGTTCTTTTTCTTCCGCATTGCAATTGCCACCGTGGCAGTTTGTACAGCAATCTTTCCGTGCATGGGCTCCGTGCCACACTCCGTTTTCATATACAGGTGCCTGTGTTTCATGACAGGTGATGCATGAAGAGTGTGGAGGGTTTACCCCGCACTGCGCCGAGACTGTCGATGGCCCGATGCCCAAGATGACAGCGCTCACTAGCAGGAAGGCTCCAGTCAAAGTAAATCGCCTGCGTTTCATAAAACACCTCCTTGAAGAATCCGATGGGTGATATTAAGCCGCTCTTATGGCAGCAGGTTTTTGCTGTAGAGTTTAAAAAGGATGTAAATTATCAAAATCGAACCAATCATGAAAATGAAC
>CAILWD010000518.1 GCA_903837815.1 uncultured Chloroflexota bacterium
CACCGATTTTATCCACCAACTTGCCGACCGCATCCTGGACCTCACCCCTCCCGCCGAGTTGGCGACCCTGTCGCCGGTGGCTGCTCCTGCCGCCCAGCCCGCAAACTCGTTTGCCAGCGAATTGGGTTTTGCCTTCGAAGAAGGGGAGGAACAACCCGCCACGCCGCAAACACCCACCGAGGAAGTCATACCCGGCCCACAGGCGCGCCCCCAGCCGACAGCGGCAAAGAAAAGATTTATGGGCTTGCAGGATACCCAGATCATCCTGCTTGCGGGGATGGCATTGGTTGAAATTTGCATCCTGTTTGGCTTTGCAATCATCTTCTACCTAAGTTTATAACCTACCTTGACCCCTCCATTTCTATCCATCATCATTCCCGCACATAACGAAGAGTCGCGCCTGCCCCGCACCCTGGGGCAGATTTTTGCATTCCTCGAAAAACAAAACTACGCGTCAGAAATCATCGTGGTCGAAAACGCCAGTTCAGACCGCACACTTGAACTGGCGCGTGACTTTGCGGCGCAACACTCCAACCTGCTTGTCTTGCATGAAGACCGCGCCGGCAAAGGGAATGCGGTACGGCGGGGGGTTATGGAAGCTCACGGCGAATACTCCTTCATCTGTGACGCCGATCTTTCCATGCCCATCGAGGAAGTCCAAAAATTCCTGCCGCCCGTTCTTTCCGGTTTCGATGTGATCATCGCTTCGCGTGAAGCGCCGGGCGCGGTACGATACAACGAACCAGCCTACCGTCATTGGGGCGGGCGCGCCATCAACCTTGCCATCCGCCTGTTGATTCTGCCCGGGCTGCGCGATACCCAATGTGGATTCAAATGCTTCCGCGCCGAAACCGCGCAAAAGTTATTCAGCCAGCAAACCCTCAGCGGCTGGTCCTTCGACATCGAGATTCTATACCTTGCCCGACGGAACCGCATACACATTCGCGAAGTTCCCATTCAATGGTATTTTGGCGCAGACAGCAAGGTGAACGCAGTGCGCGATGCCCTGCGGATGCTGGGCGACATCTTCCGCATCCATTTGACTGCCTTGCGCGGCGGGTATGATCCCAAACCCTGACCTTTCCCACGAAAAGAGACTCTGGCTTGCCTTTCAATATGTCGCAGGATTGGACGAAGCGGGACGCGGCGCCTTAGCCGGGCCTGTCTGTGTGGGAGCCGTCATCCTGCCGCCCAAACTTCCCCATCTTTTACAAACCCTGAGCGGGGTGCGCGACTCCAAGCAGTTGACTCCCCGAAAGCGCGACCAACTCGCGCCGCGAATCAAAATTACAGCCCTGGCATGGGGAATTGGTTTTTCATCTGCCGCTGAAATTGATGAACTGGGCATTGTCTCCGCCACCCGCCTTGCTGCCAGCCGCGCACTCGAAGCCATGCCAATCTTTCCTGATTTCCTGCTGACAGACTTCCGCCTCGAACTTCCCGAACTGGATATTTCCCAGGCGGCGCTGGTCAAAGGCGATCAACGCTCCCTGAGTATTGCCGCCGCATCCATCCTGGCAAAGACCGCCCGCGACGCGCTGATGATTGGGTTGGATGCTCAATATCCACAATATGGGTTTGCGCGCCATAAAGGCTACTGTTCGCTGTCGCATCGCAGGGCAATTGCCAGTCTTGGGCTTTCCCCCGCCCATCGAAAAACCTTCCACATAAAAAACAGCGGATGAGTGCATCCGCTGTTTTGATTTACTTTTTCAACACGCCGCTTCCGCCGGATAATTTGCTTTCGGGTTTGCCCGACCTCCAGGCATAGTAACCCAGTCCCGCGCCGCCCAGCAAGAGCAGCCCGCCGATGATGCCGAAAACAGGGGATGTCTTTGGTTCCTCCACAGGCTGTTCTCCGGCGCCGATTACCTCCTGCTTCGATTGAATGCCGAAGTCGACAGAGGCGCGGTCACCGGCGTTTATATCCAGCGAATACTTCAATTCCATGGTGGGGTTATAAGTGTCTGGAACACCCACCGAAATGGTGTAACTGCCTTCGGGAACGTTGGAAAAGCAAATTCCCTGGTATGCCGCCGGGTCAGCGGGGATGATTGTATCCTGCGCGGCGGAATATTCGCCGTTGTTTTCTGTCACGCTGACTGCGCCGCCGGCAACGGCAGGCTCAGTCTCTTCGCGCAGGGCATTGCCGTTGATGTCATTGAATAGCAGGATGCAGACTTCGGTGGTGCCGGTAAATGGTGTGGGAGATGCAGTGGGCGGGGCGGGGGTGGGGGATGGCCCGGCGGTAGGAGTCCCTGCAAGGGAGACAATGCTGATGAGAAGTTCCTGTCCTTCGATCAGGCTGCAATTTTCATCCAGTTTGGAGTTCAACTGACGCAGTTGTTCCACACTGATGCCGTGAATAGCCGCCACGCGGAAGCAGCTATCTCCTGGCTGGACAATGTACAGGATGCGTCCATCTGCGCCCGGTGTGGCGGTGGGAATAATTTGCTGCAAGTTGGGCGCGGCGTTTGCGGGGAGCCATAATCCAAACAACATCAGGCTGATCAAGGCGAATAGGATGAAAAAACGCTTTGGATTCATGTGTAAAATTATATCAGGATTTGATGCGCCCATTTCTACAATGTCAGAGTTCTCAACGCAGCTTCATCCAAAAATTCGATTCCCAGCGCGCGCGCCTTGTCTGCTTTGGAGCCGGGGTTTTCACCGAGCACGAGGTAGCTGGTTTTTTTGCTCACGCTGTCTGTGACTTTGCCGCCGTTCTTTTCAATAAATTCCTTTACGTCTTCGCGGGTCAGGGTGGGCAGGGTTCCCGTTACCACAAAGGTTAATCCCGTCAGTTTTCCTTCCGGCTTTTCCGTTTTTTCTTCACTCTTGGGCCAAACGCCAGCGCCTTTGAGCTTTTTCAAGACCTGACGGTTAAATGGACGGGAAAACCAGTCGGCAATGGATTCTGCAATACCTGGGCCAATCCCTTCAATTTGCATCAGTTCTTCGACCGTTGCTTTCGCAAGTTCGTCCAAATCTGTAAATTTTTGCGACAAATCGCTTGCCATTACCTCGCCCACGTTATGGATTCCCAAGCCAATTATCAGGCGCGCAAGCGGCTGTTCTTTTGAAACCGCAATCGCTGTCAACAACTTTTCCGGGCGCTTTGCCTCTTCTTTTTTCGCCGCTGTCTTGGGGGGATTCTTTGGCGGTTTCTTTTCTCGGCGTCTTCTCGTCATTTCTTCGTTGATTTTTGCCAGATCATCCTTGTTTAGGGCGTATATATCGGCGACATCTTTAACCAATCCCAAATCAATGAGAATCTTGACTAACTCAATTCCCAGTCCTTCAATGTCCATCGCGCCGCGTGAGACAAAGTGCTCGATGTTCCGCGTCAGTTGCGCCGGACATGCCGCGTTGACGCAGTACCATGCCACTTCGCCTTCGAAGTGTTCGACTGTCTCTCCGCAAGCGGGACACTTCGCCGGCGGTTGGTAAATTTTTTCCTTGCCGGAGCGCGCGTCTATCACAGGACCGATGACGTAGGGAATCACCTCGCCGGCGCGTTTCACCAGCACGCGGTCACCGGCGCGGATGTCTTTTTCGGCAATGAAATCGAAATTGTGCAGGGTGGCGCGTTCCACGATTACGCCGCCAATCTCAACGGGTTCGAGCATGGCATAAGGAGTCAACACGCCCGTGCGCCCAACGGCGACGCCGATGTCGTTCAGGGTTGTGGTCACTTCGCGGGCTGGGAATTTGAAGGCCATGGCTCCTCGCGGGTCCTTGCCGACAAAGCCCAAATCGGCGGCGAGAGTCAAATCGTCGATTTTGATGACCATGCCGTCGGCTTCGTAGGGCAGGCTATCGCGTCCCTGATTCCAGGTCTCGGTGTAGGCAATCGCAGAGTCCAGGTCATCGAATCGTTTCGCCACATCGGTCACGGGGAAGCCCAACGCTTTCAGGTATTCCAAAACCTTCCACTGCGAGGTAGGAACTTCGCCGCCTTCTGAGTAAACGATTTGATAGACAAGCAGGGTTAGCGGGCGCGATGCGGTCAATTGCGGGTCGAGTTGGCGCAGCGATCCTGCCGCCGTGTTGCGCGGATTGAGATAGGTCTTTTCTCCCGTCTCTTCGAGTTTGCGGTTGAGTTCTTCGAAATCCTTGTTGGGGATGAAGGCTTCACCGCGAACCACCAGGTACTTTGGCACACTGACCACTGACTTCTGGTCACTGTCCACTGGTATTTTCAGCGGGATCGCCCGCACTGTCCGCAAATTCGAGGTGATGTCTTCGCCGATTTCGCCGTCGCCGCGAGTGGCTCCCTGCGCGAACAAACCATCGCGGTAATGCAGGATAACCGACAGCCCATCGATCTTTGGCTCGACGACGAACTGCGCCCGCTCCACGCGGTCATCCAGTTTCTTGATTCGCTCCAGCCACGCCCGCGCATCGTCTGCGCCAAAGGCATTGGCAAGCGACAGAATGGGACGGGGATGACGAATCTTCTCGAAACGGTTGGCAAGTTTGGAGCCAGCCCGCTGTGTGGGACTATCGGGCGCGACCCAGTCCGGGTGGTCGGCTTCGATCTGCTTGAGTTCGTTCAGCAGGCGGTCGTATTCCAAGTCGCTGATGATGGGCGCATCCAGCACGTGATATCGGTAATTGTGAAAGTTAACTTGCGCCTTGAGTTCTTCGTAACGATGGGATGGGTTCATTGGCTACTCGATTTTCTTCCAGATGTCTGAAGGCGGGCGCTTGAGCGGGCGCGTCATCGCCGTGAGGCGTGATTGGTAATGGGTTTCTTCGGCAGTCGAAAAGCGCGTCACTTCGAACAGGTTCCGCCTGACAAGAATCTCGGCAAGCCTCTTCGACTCTTCGTGGGTGAATCCCAGCTTTTCGGAAAACTCAGTCAGGCTGAAACGCCCCGCGCGGATGGCAAAATTCAGAGCCACGCGCAACGGCTCTGAAAACGTCACGATGTCTGACGGGCGGATGTCTTCAGCGCTGGCTTCGAGTTCCCTGAGCGCGGTTTGGTACGCTATCTCGCTCATGATATGCTCCTTTTTGGGGGTTCCAATTCGTAAAGTTGCATTGGGGCGCTCTTTCCTTTGAAAGACTTTGCGCCAAGCGGCTTGCATTCGTATTTTTCGACGATTGCCTGATGGATGTGTTTGGAAATGACGATTTGATTCTTTTCCGCCGAACTCATCAACCGCGCCGTCGTGTTGACTGTGTCGCCCAGCACGTTGTACTCGCGCCGTCCGCGCGGGTCGCCGATTTCGGCTACGAAGGCGGGTCCCGCATGAATTCCGATCAGGCAATGGACGTTTGGTTGTGTCCCGCCGATGACGGGAGCCTCGAAATTCATGATCAACTTGCGAATGGCAACAGCGGCAGATGCGGCGCGCAACTCGTCGTTGGTATGGGCGGTCGGCACGCCGAAATAGATGACGATATCTGAACCTGAAAGGTGATAGGTGACTTTTTTCAGCACGCCGCCGCGCGATTCGACGATGGCATTGATGAGCGAAAACGCCCGTGAAAATGCCTGTGCCAGTTTGTCTTCTTCGCCGGGCAGGGCATGGTCAGCCGCTTCGGGCAAACCGATGAAGTTGACGAACATCACGGTTGGGTGCGGAAAATCGGCGGGAATCTTTCGGTTTGCGGCGCTTTCCACCAGCAGGGAAAGGATGGGCGCGGGGATGTAACTCGCCAGCGGTTCGATGGCGTTTAGCAGTTTGGCGATTTGGGCGAGGACTTCATCTTCGTCGAGGGTCATCAGCGCCGTGCTTGCCATGCGCCGTCCGAGGGGCGTGATTTCATATTCACCCAATGCGCTTTCTGTGAGGTCGTCGTTCACCAGGTAATAGCCGGGCTTTCCTTTCTCGAAGTTGAATTGGCCCGCCACCCGTTCGTATGCCTGCTGCGATAAATTCACCCGCTCGTTGACACCCGCGCTTTCGGTCAACTTTGCCTGATGCACGTCGCCGCCAAGCAGGACATGCTCCATACGACGCGGCGTGCCGATGTCGGCGGTGAGGAACCTGCCGCTGTGGATTCCGATTCGCATCTTGAGGTTGACATGCTTCTCGCCCGAAGGTGTTTCGATCTCGGCGAATTCCTGCATCGCCCTCTGCATCCGTAGCCCCGCGCGGACAGCGCGCAGGGTATCGTCGTCCCTCTCGTTTTTCGGGAAGACTACCAGCAGGGCGTCGCCGGTGAATTCGATCAGGTCACCGCCCGATTTGCTGATGACGGCGCTCATCGAGGAAAAATATTTGGTTAGTTGTTTCAGAATATCCGCCGCGCCTTCGCGCCCCCGGGCGGTGTTGGCTTCCATCAACCTTGTGAAGCCCACCAGGTCAGTGAACATTATCGAGCCGTGCTGCCAGGCGGTTCTCACGTCGCCGGGTTTGGGTTTGTTGCCCGCGATTCGCGGCGAGGTGTAATCCTGGAGGATGTGGCGCAAAGTCCGCAGGTGTTTGTGGACGGCAACCAGCATCTCCACCGAAGGATCGACCCACATGTCCGCGTATAATTCGGCGGGAAGCAGGTATCGCAGGCGGCTTTCGATTGCACTGAGCGGAGTTTCGATCAACATTTGGCAGGTAAACCATGAAGGTTAAACGATAAACAAAGTATACCATTTGACTTAAACAAAAATATCCCCGCCATTGACTGGGGGGATAAGGTCATAAATAGTCTTATTGGGTGGGGGGATTTTTCAGGTACTTGATCAGGGCGGCAATTGCGAGCCCGATCAAAACCAGCAGTCCGAGTGGGATCAGCCACATGAAGAACATGCCAAAACCCATTCCGCCGAACATCGGCGAAAATACCGTACCCATTCCGCCGCGCATGTGCATCCCACCCCACATTCCATAGCCGTACCCTGCGGAATACAGGGCATTCCAGGCAAATGGAAGGAGGAACAATACAATCAAGCCAACTGCAACCCCAACGCCGATAAACCACTTATTTTTTGTGGACATAATAAATCTCCTTTCAGAGCACATCATATTTCATGAACATGAAGAATATGTAAAGAATGTTCAAATATTCGATAAAACTTTGCGATATACTACCGGCATGTCACGGACCAAAATCGGCCTCTTCGGTGGGACGTTCGACCCACCGCACATCGGGCATTTGATTCTCGCCAGCGAAGCGGTAAGCCAGTTGGGGCTTTCGCGCCTGTTGTGGATGCTTGCACCCGACCCGCCGCACAAACTCGGACAGCCCATTACACCGCTGCCGCATCGGCTCGAAATGTTGAAGCGGGCGATTGCGGGCAATGAGGCGTTCGAAATTTCACATCTCGAAATCGGACGCCCCGGTCCGCATTACACAATCGATACGGTGCGGCAGTTATCGCAACTGGAACCGAATGCAGACATTGTCCTTTTGATCGGCGGCGATTCCCTGCGCGACCTTCCCACCTGGCGGCAACCCTCCGACCTCGTGGCTGAGGTTTACAAAATCGGCGTGATGCGCCGTCCCGGCGATTCCTTCGACATGAACACGCTGGAGGAGAAAATCCCCGGCGTAGCGGAAAAGGTGTTCTTTATCGATGCGCCGCTCCAGGATTTGGCGTCACGCGAAATCCGCCGCCGCGTGGCAGGCGGAGAAGTCTGGCGGTATTATGTCCACCCGAACGTGTATGACTACATCGAGGAAAACAGGCTATATCGCGGGGAATAAATGCAAAGAAAAAGAGTTTGCCGGGTTGGGCAAACTCTTTTTCTAATTCGCAACTCGTATTTCGTTCCTGCCTTTTCAGTCATCCAGGTGATACGTGCAATACGTGTTTTGGCACGGATTTCCCCAGGCGATGTGCATTTC
>CAILWD010000519.1 GCA_903837815.1 uncultured Chloroflexota bacterium
TATTTTTTATATTCGAGGCGAATGCCTTCGCGCTCCAGCAACTCAGGGATGAGATAGGCTTGCGCGGCGGGACCCGACAAATAAACAGTTGCATTCACCTGCTTGAGGATTCCCACCAGCCGTTCAGTCTTCGCGCCCTGCGGATGAAACTCGCGCGAAAACTGTATGGGCGTCTCGATTTGCAAATGTCCGCAGACCCAGCGAATGAGGCGTAGATTCAACTCCGAGATGGTGGCGGCAGGCTCCAGCAAAAGTCCGCTGAGTTGGGTGAAGTGCGGCTCAAAATGCGGCGCCGCGCGGTAGACCTCGCGGACACGGTTCAACATCTTCTGCGCCCAACGGTTGGAGTAATCAATCGTCGTTTCTTCGATGGTCTGACTGGTGGTTTTGTAATTGACGGGGACGGTCATCCACTCCAGGCCGCGCGGAGTTTTGATTTTGTTGCGGTTGCGCCAATCGCCTTTGGTGTATTGCAAATCGTCGTGAAGGATGAACAAATCCACTTCGCGGATGAAATCGAAATATCCACGCCAGGGCAAAAAATTGGATTGGATGATTCCAACCTTCATCAGGCTTCCCTGTCAGTTGTTTCCAGAACGGTGTAGGTCTTGCGTCCGCTGGAACGATCAAAAAGACGCGCCAAGTACTCGCCGATAATTCCCAACGCGAACAATTGCGCCCCGCTGAAAATGGCAATGATGGACGACAGAAACGGAAAGCCTTCGACGGAACCATACAGGAAATAGGTAGCCAAAACATAGATAAAGACAAAAAAACCAAACAGGGTGAAGACAAAACCGAGAATGCTGGCAAATCGCAGCGGCGCGGTGGTGTAACTGGTCAACACCAGCAAAAAGACTCTGATTAATTTGGAGAGGTTGTAGTTGGACTTTCCGACCGCGCGCGGCGACTCCTCAACCGTCACCGAAGCGAAGCGATTCGTCCCCCACGAAAGCAAGACATCCACCAGCACAGCGGGACCGTTGAACGTATCGAAGGCGTTCCGCAGATCGGCGCGGAAGGCTTTGAAAGCGCCGATGTCGCGCACGGCTTGCTGTCCCATGATGTAGGCGATGGCGCGTTTCAAAAACGCAGAGACCAAACTTTTATACCAAGCCTGCTGACGTTTGCGCGAAACGCCGTAAACCACGTCATAGCCCTCATTCAATTTCGCAAGCAGTTTGGGCATTTCTTCGGGCGGATTTTGCAGGTCGTCATCCATCACAAAAATGATTTCATACCGCGCCGCGCGAATCCCACACAACGTGGCGTTGTGCTGACCATAATTCCGCATCAGGTTGACGCCGCGCACCCAGGGGGTTTGTTTTGCAAGCCGTTCGATGGCGCCCCAACTATTGTCGGGGCTGCCATCGTTGACCAGCACCACTTCGTATTCGTCTGCCAAAGTCGGCAGAACCGCCCCCAGCCGTTGAATCAAAAAGTCGAGCGTTTGCTCGCTGCGATAGACAGGAATCACCACAGAACATTTCATAGGGGATGTATTTTACCACCCACCTAAATTTTGGCTCCGCGTGTTTCGCGCACCAAATTCGTCGCCTGCTCCGCCAAAAACTCGATTACGCAAAGGGCGGTTCTGTCATTCGTCAAAAACCGCCCATCCATCCGCGCCGAAAAAACTACACCGCAGACTCTGCGACTTCTTCGGCTTCAGTTTCCTTATCATCGTCGGTTTCCTCGGCTGTGCCGCTCAAGAAATTGAGCACAATCACCGCCAGCGTGGAGCCAAGCAACGGGCCGAACAAATAGATGACATAAGTATAAACATTCGTGAGACTGGGCCCTGCAAAGATGGCAGTGGCAAGTGTCCGGGCGGGGTTCACAATATCGCCGGTGAACGGAATACCAACGACAGCAACAATTGCCAGCGCAGCGCCTACAGCCATGCCCGCCAAAACGCTTCCTTTTTCAGCCGCCGCAGCATTCAGTACTACGCTGACCAGAACAAAGGCTAAAATTGCCTGAACAACCATCGACAAAATGGGTTGCGAGTCAACCAGATAGCCAGCCGCTATCGCCCTGCTAACATCCCCCCCAAGCGATTCGAGAAGTGTTTTGAAAAAGAAGACGGCAAGAATTGCGCCTGCAAACTGGGCAAGCCAATAAAAAGCCGCCTGCAACCACTTTACACTGCCATTCAACGCAAAGCCAAAAGTTACAGCCGGATTCAAATGCGCCCCGGAAATTTTTCCATAGGCAAAGACAAAAGCCACCATTGTCAACCCATACACAGCCGCAAGCCCAATCAAGTCGTCCTTAACAAAAAGGCCCGCGTTAACCCCAAAAAATACCAGCGCAAATGTGCCAACAAACTCGGCAAGAAACACTTTCGAATTGAACATATCTTCTCCCATGAAATGAATTTGAAAATACAACCCTTGCGGATCGAATTCGCTACGATGACCAGTCCCTTGCGCCAGCCAGGAAGGATTTGCCCGGCATAGCCTTCCGCCCCGCAGGCTGGACTTCCTCCAGAACCAAAGCGCCATCTGAAGATTGGACGGCGGGCTTGCCCTCGACCGTGAATCTGGTTCCGCTTGGCAGGGTTTTATCTCCACTTAAAGTGGATACACGCAAAACTTTGAGCAGACTCCCCTTCCACTCCAGCCACGCCCCCGGCCACGGATTCATCGCCCGCGCCCGCCGTTCCAACTCGATGGCGGGACGAGTGAAGTCGAGCAAGCCGTCTTCCTTCTTCAACATTGGCGCGTAAGTTGCCCCCTCTTCGGACTGCGAGACAAGTTCGAGATTTCCCGCCAGATATTCGGGCAGGGTCTCGATCAGCAAATCCGCTCCCAGCGTGGATAAGGCTTGAAAAACGGAACCAGCCGTATCGTCGCGCCCAATGCGAATGGATTTCGCCGCCAGCATGGGACCCGTATCCAGCCCGATATCCATCTTCATGATGGTCACACCCGTCTCTTCGTCGCCCGCCAGAATCGCGGCATTGATTGGCGCCGCGCCGCGCCAGCGCGGAAGAAGCGAAGCGTGAACGTTGATACAGCCATGACGCGGCAATTCCAAAACATCCTTTTTTAGAATCTGCCCAAATGCCGCCACAACAATCAAGTCAGGCTTCCATTCCCTAAGTTGTTCCATGCGCTCGCGCAACTTCTCGGGCTGCATGACAGGAATGCCCAACTCCAGCGCAAGGGTCTTCACCGGTGGCGCTTTCAACTCGCGCCCGCGTCCCGAAGCACGGTCTGGCTGGGTGACGACGCCCACAACATCATAAACCTTCGCCAGCGCGGAAAGACTGGGCAATGCAAAATCGGGTGACCCCATGAAGACAACTCGAATCGACATGGGTCGATTTTAGCACAGACAGTACCCATGGGTGAAAACATGCCGGTTGCATGATGGTCAAATTGGCTGTAAAATATCCTAAATTCAAACCAACTTATTTCGGAGGAAAAAATCATGTCTCAAGCGCCAATGTCTCCAGATATTACCAGTGACGATAAATTGTGGGCAATGCTCGGCTATATCTTCCCCATCATCGCCATCGTCGTGCTTTTCATGGAGGACAAGAAGAGCCGTCCCTATGTGAAGTTTAATGCGGTGCAGTCCATCGTGGCGTCTGTCGCCATCAGCATCATCGCCACCGTTACCTTTGGCTGCGGCGGCATCCTCGTCTTCGCCCTGTTCTATTGGGCCTACCTCGCCTATCAGGGACAGGACGTCCGCATCCCGATGATCAGCGACTTTATCCGCAATCAGGGCTGGGCATAAGCCTCCATGTCGACAACAAAAAAGACTTGCATCCCACTGCAAGTCTTTTTTGTTTGGCAAGAATCAGCGCTGCATGGCTGTAGCAAAGTCGCTTGACAAAAAGTGAAAAATAAGATCCTTCTCGGTAAAATTGCGAGTGCGAACAAGCAAAAACCGAGGAGGATCTAA
>CAILWD010000520.1 GCA_903837815.1 uncultured Chloroflexota bacterium
GGTTGGGGTCGAGACCGTGCAGTTTGAAATACTCGTCACGCGGCATGAGCCATTGCTTGCGGAAATATCCGTCATACGAGGGGATGCCGCCGATGTTCACTCGCTCAGGCTTCCAGTCGGAGCCGTAGACCAGTTCATCCTTTTGCAGTTGAGACCAGCACGTCGCCCACTGGACATCGGCGCCGGGGACGTTGTAACTCGAAGAGTTGTCCCAGCCGACGATGACGGTCATGTTTGGGATTCCGCGTCGGGCGGATTCGCGCAGCAGGTAGCGGTCCATGCGCCAGCCCGGAGTGGAGGCGATGACCAAATCGGGTTGGTGCTTCTCGAAGAGGTCGGAATAGATTTCGGGGGTGAAGCGGTTTTGAATCCGCACCAGCAGTTTGCGCGCCCAAGAAAAATTCCGCAGGAGCAGAATCATCAGCGCGGACGGAATCCAAATCCCGAGGCGGAATTTCCAGCCGTTCTCGCCCCACACCTCCCAGATATGGCTGTCCATCGCTTCGGTGTTGATGCGACGCGACCCGCCCACGCGGCGCAGATAGATAAGCAGCGATTGCAAGCGCGGATTGATTTTTTTTGCGTAGTCGTTGGCTTGTTTCAAGCGCAAGCCTTCAAAGGTGAGACCCGGTCGCGCAAAACGCTGGGAGATTTTGTCTTTGGTTTCATCGTCGGTAAGGACGACAACTTCGACACCCGCATCCAACAGGGTTGGGACAACATCGCTTTGCAGGAAATAAATGATTGCCATGCCGTGATCGGCGGAAATGAAAACTTTTTTGGTCACTGGTTATTTTATTTCTTTCGTAAGATTGGCCAACAGAAGGTCGAAAACCTCCGTATTTTAGCACGAGCCTCCCATTCAGAGCCGTCGCAGTGTAAAATAGCAGGCATATCCCGCCCGTGGAAAAGTGACATGAGGGAAGATGTTTTGCTTCAACAAGCGATATCTGCGGTGCGTGCCGGGCACGAGTTGACGGCGCGGGATATTTTCCTGGAAATCGTCGAAATCAATCCGCGCAACGAAACCGCCTGGATGTGGCTGACCGGCCTGCTGGACGACCTTGAGGATTGCATCTACGCCTGCGAGCAAGTGCTGGACATCAACCCCAATAACGCACATGTCAGGCAGTATCTCGGTCAACTGCTGGCGAAAAAGGAAAAGCAAAGGGAGGAACACAGGCTTTACATGGAAGGGCAGGTGACTCACGCCCAGGAAATGGTCAAAGGGAAGAAAACGGATGAGGCGCTGGAACTCGTCCGCCTGCTAACCAAAAGCGGCGAAGTCAATGCGGATGGCTGGCGTTTGCTGGCGGAGCTTTCCACCGACATGGATGAACGCCTGCCCGCCCTCGAAAAACTGCTGAGGCTCGCACCGGGGGACGCAAAAGCTCAAAAGGAATTGGAGCGGCTGCGGCACTTCAAAAATAATCCTCTCGACCTGGCAGAAATGTACGCAGAGCAGGGGAACATCGAAAAAGCCATCGAGGCGTACGGCGCGGCTTCGATCAAATCAAAGTCGAGAGGAGAGCAAAGGGATATTTACTGGAAGACCGTCCGGCTCGAAAACCTGCGGCAGGAAAACATCACCCACA
>CAILWD010000521.1 GCA_903837815.1 uncultured Chloroflexota bacterium
CAGTTCACCCGCGTAGGTCGATTTCAACACCAATGTCCCACGCGGACGGATGGCTTTGCGGGCAACCTCAAACCCTGCGGGCGAACCTGTCGCCTCGACAACAATGTCCCACCTGCGAGGCTGGATTTCGTCCTCGGCAATGGTTTTGATTCCGCGCGCGGCGAGCATGTCTTTTTGATAGGCGTGACGAACCAGCACATGCAAGTCACAACCTGTGAGGGCGAGGGTCTGCGCTACGAGTTGTCCCAGCCTGCCCGCGCCGACAAGCAGAACGCGGTCGGTCGGTTTGATTTGAACCTGCTCTTGAATCTCCAACGCGGCGGCAAGTGGTTCGGTGAAAACCGCCGCTTCATCTGAAACTGAATCTGGGACTCGGTGCAAATTCTCCAAAGGCAGGGTTGTGTATTCGGCAAAGACCCCGTTGCGCTTGGCGATTCCCAGCACGGTGCGGGATTCGCAATGGGTCGGGCGTCCGTTCAGGCAGGCTTCGCACTTGCCGCAGACCGCGTTGATTTCGCCGACCACGCGCTGTCCCACCCACGCGGAATCTGGCGCGCCGACCACCTCGCCGACAAACTCATGCCCCAAGACTCCCGTGTACGGATAATAGCCTTTGACCTGTTCAAGGTCGGTGCTGCAAATACCCGCCTTGCGGATTTTTATCAGGGCTTCGTCGGGTTTGTTCGGCTGCGGAATTTCTCGCAATGCAATTTGGTTGTTTTCGAGCCAGAGGGCTTTCATGGGATGTCCTTTTTCAATGTCATTGCGAGGGCGCATTTGTTCTTTGCCCGAAGCAATCCCCATGCGATATCGAGATTGCTTCGCCGCCCAAGAGCAAGAGCGGCGGCTCGCAATGACGTATTCACTTCCTTTGTCTAACCGCCTCGTACGTAATCAATGCAGTTGCAATCGAAACATTCAATGAGTTCACCCTGCCCATCATCGGGATTAAGACTTTGAGGTCGGCGTTGTCCATCCAGAAATCGGTCAGACCTTCGTCTTCGGTGCCGACGGCGATGGCGGTGGGTTGGGATAAATCGACGGCGGTGTAAAAAACTTCGGCGGAGGGGGTGGCGGCGAGGATTTGGATTTTTCGGGCGTGGAGCCAGTCCAACGCGGAGGGCGAATCTACGGCGACGGTTGGGACGCTGAAAACTGCTCCGCGACTGGCGCGGATGACGTTGGGATTCCACAAGTCCACGCGTGGGTCACAGACGAGGAGGGCGTCCACATGGGCGGCGTCGGCGGTGCGGAGAATCGCGCCGAGATTGCCAGGCTTCTCAACGGACTCGGCGACGATGACCAGCGGCGACTGGCTCAACTTCAAATCAGCGAGGGAGGTTTGGGGCGTGGGGAAAATTCCCAGCCAGCCATCGGGATTGTCGCGGTAGGAAATCTTCTCGAAGACGGCGCGGGTAACGGTGACGATTTCAGCGTGGGAAATGCCCATCGGAGCAGGGTCAAGCTCGGGCGCGGTCAAGATGGTTTGCGGAATCAGCCCACAGCCCAGCGCCAGAGTCAGTTCGTCGCGTCCTTCCACCAGCATTAATCCATCCCGCTGGCGCTGACGTTTATCCTCGCGCAGTTTGACGATGTGTTTTACTTTTGGGTTTTGTAAACTGGTGATGTCCATTCAATCAGTCCGTTTTCGATTCGATAGGTTTCGCGCAAGTCGTTCAGGCTTGTCAGCCGTCCATCTTTTTTGAAGTACCAATGTTCCCAGCCGTTGCATGGAGCGCCGTTCATGTAGTGACTGCCCGCTTGATGAATGCTGCCCGTGAAGCCGTCGGCGGTGCAAATTCGCGCGTCGGGTTTGATGACCGCAAAACGGGATTTGTCTTTTGCGAAAAATAGTTTTTGCCCCGCCCGCAGCACGCCATTTTCGAGCAGGGTCGAAAACGCAACTCTCGGCACAGACTTGCTCTTGCTTCGCACGTCGAAAACTTTGGGGTCGAAGGGTTCTGGTTGGATAGCGTCTATTCGCTCTTGCGCTACTTTTATATATTTGTCTTCT
This sequence comes from uncultured Chloroflexota bacterium, assembly GCA_903837815.1. Taxonomy (GTDB): domain Bacteria; phylum Chloroflexota; class Anaerolineae; order Anaerolineales; family Villigracilaceae; genus Villigracilis. The sequence goes on from CAILWD010000521.1 coordinate 2,015, forward strand.
CGCTCCAATCCAATCCAATTTCTGTGGAGTTTTTTCGCCACTGCGCCCGTTGTACCGCTGCCGAAGAACGGGTCGAGGACAACGTCGCCAGGGTTGGTCGAAGAGAGGATGACGCGATACAGCAAGGATTGGGGTTTTTGGGTCGAATGAACCTTGCCTCCCTTTTCGTCCTTGATTCTTTCAGAGCCTGTCGCCAGCGAGAGCAGCCACCAATCGGAACGCATTTGCTTTTCTTCGTTCAAGCCTTTCATGGCTTGATGATTGAAAGTATATTTTGCCCCTTTGCCCGAACTCGCCCAAATCATCGTCTCGTGGGCATTTGTAAAACGCACGCCGCGAAAGTTTGGCATGGGGTTGGTCTTGACCCAAACCACGTCATTCAAAATCCAGAAGCCGAGGTCTTGCA
>CAILWD010000522.1 GCA_903837815.1 uncultured Chloroflexota bacterium
CCCGCCGAACATGTAGCGCAATTTCGCCGCCTGATTGACAATGTAGTCCATTGCCGAGAAAGCAAAGTTGATGGTCATCAACTCTGCAATCGGGCGCTGACCGACCATCGCCGCGCCAATTGCCGCGCCGAGGATGGCGTTCTCTGCGATGGGCGTATCCTTCACGCGGTCCGCGCCGTATTTGTCAAAAAAACCTTTGGTGACGGCATAAGTTCCGCCCCAAACACCGACTTCCTCGCCCATGATGAAGACGGCGGGATCGCGGTCCATTTCTTCCATAAGCGCCTGCGAGATTGCCTCGCGCATTGTAATTTTTGCCATGGTATCTTTATTCCCTTGTGTTTTCTGTAAAACGTACGCAAGTAAACACGTAAACAGGTAGACAGAAAACAACCTGCGTACTTGTTTACCTGTTTACCTACTCCGCATAAATATCTGCGTACAACTCTTCCATCGCAGGCTCGGGACTTGCCTCGGCGAATTCAACCGCCTTCGCAACTTCCTCTTCCACGCGGGCTTCGACCTCATCAAGCGCCTTGCGCGTTGCGACCTTCTTCTCCAATAAATATTTATTGAAAATTCCGATCGGATCGTTTTCCTGCCACTTCTTGACTTCCTCCGCTTTGCGGTAACGTTCGGGGTCACCCATCGAATGTCCGCGGAAACGATAGGTGTTGACTTCCAGCAGGTAGGGCTGACCTTCCTTGCGGATGAAGTCCATCGCATCCTTCGCGGCGTCATAGACCTTCATCACATCCATGCCATCCACCGCGCTGTTCTTCATGCCGTAGCCTTCCGCCTTCTGACGGATTTCATCCACAGCCGAAGCGCGGTTGACCGCCGTCCCCATGCCGTACTGGTTGTTCTCGCAAACCCACAGCACGCGCAAGCCCCAAGTCTTCGAGAGGTTCAAGGCTTCATGAAAATATCCGATGTTGGTCGCGCCGTCGCCAAACATGCAAATGGTGATGTTATCGTTGCCCGCGTATTGGTCGCCAAGCGCAAAGCCCGAAGCGATGGGCAGGTGTCCACCGACGATGGCATGTCCGCCCCACATATTTTTGGACACATCCGCCATGTGCATCGAGCCGCCCTTGCCTTTCGACATGCCCGTCGCCTTGCCGAGCAATTCCGCCATCACTTCATTCGAGGAAATACCACAGTTCAACGCCACGCCATGATCACGATAGGCAGTGATCACACGGTCACGCAGCTCGCGTGCCGCAATCAAACCCGTCGAAACGGCTTCCTGCCCGATGTACAGATGCATGAAACCGCCGATCTTTCCAGCCTGATACAATTCAGCGCCGCGTTCCTCAACGCGGCGAATCAAAACCATCTGGTAATACAAATCGAGTAATTTTTCTTTGTTCATTTTATGTAACTCCGCATAATTTAGCGATAATTTTTATATAATTTATCATAAAAATTGATTTGATGCAAATCCAAAACGGTACTCTTTTGAGGTGTAAAATAAAAACATGAATTGGCTAACAGGTTCGAGGCAAGGCGAAGCGAAAAAGTTGATTTCACAACTTGTGGACTCGACCAAACGCGACGTCGCCGCTCGTGAACTGATCAAACTGGGGGCGGATGCTGTTCCGCCTTTGATTGATTCGCTCCAGAGTCCGGACCCAAATCTGGTTCTGTACTGCCAGCATATCCTCGCCCGAATCCCTTCCGCAACCCCGGCGCTGGTCAAGGTTCTGATGACCTCCCATCCCCTTGTGCGCGGACGCGTCGCAGAAGTCTTCGGCATCAGCAAGGACAAGTCCGCTGTTCCCGCTTTACTGGACGCAGTGAAAGGCGAATACTTTACCGTCCGCGCGCGCGCGGCTCTTGCTCTGGCAAATATCGGCGACCCAAAAGTGGTCAACTCTATTTTACCTTTGCTCAAAGATAAGGAAGGGGAAGTCCGCAGTGCGGCTTGTGTGGCAATTGCAAAATTCAATGATCCCACCACCTTTGATGAAATCACCGCTGTTCTGCTGGACGACCCGCTGATCGAAGTGCGTCAGTCCGCGGCACGGGCTTTGGGCGGAACAAAGCATCCTGCCGCGCTGCCATTCCTGATGGAAGCCTTGCGCGATTCGTCGTGGTGGTTTGAGCAGGAGCAAGCCGCCGCCGACCTGCTCGATGCCATCAAAAACATGGGGCTTGTTGCCGTCGCGCCGTTGATCGAAGCCTTGCAAGACCGCGAAGGCACAGTCCGCAGGTATGCCGCGAGCGTTCTTGGCGAGATGGGCGACATCCGCGCCATCGAAGAATTAGGCATGACCTTGTATGACCTGCACGTGGAAGTTGGGAGAGTCGCCGCTGAAGCGCTTGCCAAGTTCGGCGCTTCCGCACTGGACATCCTCATCGAAGCGTTGAGTCACCCCGAAGCGGCAGTGCGAGAACATGCAGTCACCGCGCTAGGTATGATTCAGGATGCGCGCGTTGCCCCTGCCTTAATCGAAATGCTCCGCGACCCCGACCGCGAAGTAGTCAAAAAATCCATCCTTGCGCTTGGAAAAATAAAGGACGCTCGCGCCGAGTCCGCCCTGCGGGAAATCGCCAGTTCAAGAATGGACAGGGAACTGGCGATGCTGGCAAAACAAATGTTGGGATAAATCTATCCGCCCCCAATCACAGCCATTACTTTGACCACATCCCCCTCCTGCACAATATAATCCTTGTCACGCTGTTCATCATTGACCATGACCAGCGCTACCAGTTCCGAGCGGATACCCGCCTTCTCCAGCGTCGCGCGGACGGTGAAGCCAGATTCAACGTCCAGTTCACTCTGTCCGTTGACAAGGGTTTTCAAATGACCGACGGGGCGTAGTTTTGCGGACATGTTAATTTCAAAGACCCTAAAGGTCTCCGAGACCTTTAGGGTCTTATTGTGTCGAATTATCCAACCATCGCCTTCAACCCAATGCTTTCGAGTTTTTCAGGTTTGGGCAGACCGTTCTCGCTCCAGCCGCGCTGGTCGTAGTACATGTCGAGCAGTTTCTCCACATCCTCCAACTTGGTGATCTGGTCTTTGGTCGCGCCATTAGTTGGAGCCTCTTCGTAAAAGCGCGAAGCGGGCATATCCCATTCGCGGTCAAAGCCTTCGTTCTCGCGGATCCAGAACAGGCGGGTCAGGTTCCAGATGCGCTCGCCGACCTTTTCCAAATCCTCCCAAGTACGATGAACTCCCGTGATACCTTCCAACGCGGGGACGTACAGGTCGCGGTCGATGCCGAGTTCCACCCACTGCAGGCGGCATCCGCCGAGCACATCGAACATCGGGCGGAAGTTTTGCAGCCAAATGATGCGCGCCACCTTTTCGGGGACAACCTTCTCGCGCCCGACTTGCAGATCGTAGGTGATCGCCCATGAGCGGTTGTGATGCGCGCCCACGTCGCACGTCATGTAGGCAAGCAGCATCGCGGTCGCATTGTGCGTGGCATAGGCGGATTGCTCCATGCCTTTGACATGGATGGCAAACTTTTCACTGCCATGCCCAACTTTTTTTGCCGCTTTCTTCACGCCATCCGCCAGCAATGAGCCGATGCCTTCGCGGTTGGCGATCTTCTTGATCAACTCAAACATCGCCTGGGCGTTGCCAAAGTTCAGTTCGAGTCCATCGGTCTCGGCTTTGGTGAGGATGCCCTTTTCGTAACATTCCATCGCCCAGGCAATCACGCCAGCCGCGCTGATCGTGTCGATGCCGAGATCGTCACAAAGCAGGTTGGCTTGCGCCACATCTTCAATGTCTGCGACGCCCACGTTCGAGCCGAGCAGGCCAATCGTCTCGTATTCAGGGCCTTCGACGTATGTGCCGTACTTCTTCACATGGCTGTATTTTCCGCACGGACAGGGACACCCAAAACAACCCTTATCGGTGATGACGATTTTCTCGCGCATCACTTGTCCGTAAATATTCTTGCCGCCCTCAAAAGAGCCAGCGCTGAAATTGCGGGTGGGCAGAGCGCCAACCTCGTCACACCAACTGGTGACGATGGTCGTGCCGTAACGGGTCCATTCCTTGATACCGTCCGAATCTTTGCAGGCTTTGAAGATTGCCATGCCCGCCTGTCGATATTTCTCAACATCTGCCACAGGGACAGATTTGGTGCCATGCAGGACAATCGCCTTGACCTTCTTGACGCCCATCACCGTGCCCACGCCGCCGCGTCCCGCCTGACGTCCGTAATCATGGTTGATGCTTGCAAAGGAGACGCCGTTCTCGCCGCCTGGTCCGATGACGGCAATTTGGAACGCCTCGCCGAATTTTTCCTTGAATCCTTTTTCGACTTCGAATGTGCCCCTGCCCCACAAATCGGTGGCGTCGCGGATTTCGATCTTGTCGTCGTCGATGAAAAGATAGACGGGCTTCGGGCTGATGCCTTCGAGAATAATCGTATCCAGCCCGGCATATTTCAATTCCGCTGTGAAGTGACCGCCCATCGAGGCGTCGGCGTAGCCACCCGTCAGCGGAGACTTGGTCGTCCAGTCGCACTTTCCGCCGCCGGGAATCAACATACCGGCGATGGGTCCGCTGGAGATGAAGATTTTGTTCTCGGGGCCGAGCGGGTCCGCGCCCTTCGGCACTTCGTTGTAGAGGAGGTATGCCCCAAAGCCGCGTCCGCCGAGCCAATCCCGCGCCAGTTCGGGCGGGGTCGGTTCCTTCTTCCAGGTACCGTTTGTTAAATCAACACGCAGGATGCTTCCACCATATCCGTTCATGTTTGCCTCCTATGCCGCCACTGTTTCTATTTCAGCAATCCAAAGCGCGCCCGTGCCGCATACGGCAACGCAATCGCCGCACAGGTCGCATTCCCAGGCGGTGTTCGGGACAAGGTCCGCTTCCATGAACATCACACCTTCGGGACATTCCGGCACACAAGCACCACACATGATGCAATCCTCCTGCACCACATAGTACGCGCCCTTGTCATTTTGGATGATGCACTCCGGGGGACAGACTTTCGCGCAGTCTCCGCATTGGGTGCAGACCTTGACGTTGTAAACACCCGGCGCGGGGAAATGCGGCTCGATGATCAACGCCGCCTTTTTGGGGTTGCTTTCCCTGAAGAGATTCAGGGAACACGCTACGCGGCAGGCATTACAGCCTGAACACTTTGAACTATCCGCATACAGCCTCATCATGGATGACTCCTTATTTGGATTAGGGTATGTATCAACAGTCTTTCTTGATATTTAAAAATACCCCATTCCCAATTCAAAGAGTAGAGACATCCATCATTATTATAAGGTTACAAATTAGGTTTGTCATATTGTTGTGCTTTTACTGGCACAACTAAAACATTTTTCATGGCTTGGGTGTGGAAGTGGAAACCGAGTCGACCACCTCTTGCAAAATCAGGCGGGAAAAGGCAACGACAACCGGGCTCTCCCCAGCAGAGTTGACGAAGACCCCAATTGTCCCACTTGGATGGGAGCGGTTGTTAATTTCAAATTGATAGCGCCCATTGAGAAACAGGCGCAGCGTCGATCCAGACGCCCACACTCCAACGCGGACCTCTCCCGGTGCGCCGCGCGGCACATCTCCGCTGGGCAGGGGCGTCTGCAAGACTTCGCGTTTGCCTACGCTGATACGTTCCGCAAAGACGTTTCCGTCGCAGGACAACGAGAAGCGATAATATGCCACAGCGTTGGCGCGAACCAACATGCCGTAGCTGTCGCCGTCACGGCAGAGACCGGGACGGGCTGTGATTTCCGCATAGTAGTTATCTGCCGTAAGGTCATCGCGCAGGCTGAGCATGTATGCCTTGCTTTGGGCGGAGAGAATCAACCGGCGATCGTTGATCTCGGCGCTCCCCTGGTCGGAGGTTGCGATGTCCCACAGGGAGGGGTCGGAAAAGTCATCGGTGAGAGTCGTGGAACCAATGCCAGGACGCATCTCCGGGGTGGGCGGCTTGGGCGTTGCTGCCGCTCCCAGTGAAGGAGTGGCCGATGGTGGGAACCAGACAATGGTCGGGGTGAGGGTGGGAGGGGCCGCCACAGGCGACGGAGTTGGCGTCGCATTGAGGGCATCCAAAACGGCGCAGGAACTGGTCAAAATGACGGCCAGCGCGAGGGCAAGGGAACGTAAAAACATCACGTATGTTTGGTGACAGCGTTTCATGGATTATGTCGTAAAATAAAGTGAACGTCATTCTAGCATAAAGGAGCGAACATGCGCGAAAAGCAAGTGTTGGTGACAGGCGCCTGCGGCGAGATTGGTCAGGCGCTGGTGCAGGAATTGTCGAAGAAAGGCGGTTACAAGATTGTAACTTCAGACCTGTACCCGCCGCCGGATTCGATTAAGTCGCTTGTGGCGGAGCACGTTGCGGGGGATTTGGTTTACAACTTCATCAACTTTCTACGCATCCTCTTCAATATCATAATTAACACCAACACTTATTTTGTTGTCTAGCTCACATGCACGTCTTGCAGTTCGGGTTTTGATGACAATTTGATGTTGGCTTGATCTTATAGCAATAAGCCTTATCAAATGATCAATGAACAACATTCATCTGAAACTAAATGTAAATGAGCCCGAGC
>CAILWD010000523.1 GCA_903837815.1 uncultured Chloroflexota bacterium
AATAGACATGCTGCTTTCAATGCTTGTGCTTTCCATACTTGCCCTATTCACCTATGGCATCCTGTATCGGGGACCGTATATCGGATTCGCATTTGGAAGCGGGGACGGACGGGTTCTATCGATTTATACCCCAATCGGGGCATCCCTTGAAAGAAACGATGTCCTGGTCAAAGTTGGGGATGTTCTTTTCGCCGACTATAAAAAAGACTCCAGACAGCCGCTCTTTGAGCAGGTTAAGGCGGGGGAGATCGTCGAAATTGTCGTCCTGCGAGATGGGAGCAAATTGACAATTCCGTGGAGAATTCCCGGCTTCAACGACAAGGAATTCAATAACCGCGTCTTCAACATCTGGTGGCTCGCTTACATCTTTTGGCTCTTTGGCTCTCTCGGACAATTATTGATCCGCCCACGGGATGAACGCTCGCGGCTTTTCATCGCCGCAAACTATCTGGTTGCCCTGTGGTTGATCTTCGGCAGTTTTTCCGCCACCCACCTTTGGGAAAGTTCGATCCTCTTGCGCGTCACCACCTGGCTGATGCCGCCCGTATTCCTGCACTTAAACTGGACGTTCCCCCGCCCATTCAGGGTGCTTCCGAAAAAGGCATGGGCCATTCTTTACGCAATCTGCGCCCTGCCCGCGCTTGCCGAATTTGCGCAAGCGCCGCCCCGCAGTTTGTATATTCTCGCCTTTCTGGTCGCGCTCATCGGAAGCATCGCCCTGGGCATCGTCCATTTCATCAAACAGACTGCCCAACGCCGCGACCTGTCCCTGCTTGCCTTTTCCGTCTCCATCGCTTTTATCCCTTCGATTGGGTTGAACATTCTACCCATGTTCGGATGGCCGCCCGAGATCGCCCCCGCCGGTCTCCCCTCCATGCCTTTCATCCCGCTGGGGTATTTTTACATCATCTATCGCCGCCAATTGGGCGGGCTCGAAATGCGCGCCAACCGTCTCTTCACACTCTACGCCTACATGATCATTTTTGGAACAGCGGTTATTTTATATGTAACCCACCTCGGAGTCTTGAAACTGAGCGCAGAGAGATTGTACTTTCTGGGAAGCGTATATACCATCCTGACAACTCTTATCGCCATCACCGCCTTTCCCACCTTTCAAACTTTTGTAGACAGGAAATTTTTTGGGGTCAAACTTCCATACCAAAATCTACAAGAGATTTATTCCAGCCGCATCAACACAACCACTTCCATCGCCGGTCTGCTGCAAGTTCTGGAGGGGGAAGTCTTCCCCAGCCTGCTGGTGCGCCAGTATGCCTTCATGCGGGCATCAAACGGGGAATTGAATATCCTCGCCGGAAAAAACATCGATGTAAAACAACTTTCGAGCAAGTGCAATATGGAGGAATTGACCGCGCTCGCAGGGACATTCATCTCCGAGGCTTTCCCCTGCGGTTGGATTCGCCTCATCCTCCCGCTCAAATTTGGCGACCGTTTCATCGGCTTCTGGCTTCTCGGACAGCGCGACCCCGACGACCATTATCCCCAGGCCGAAATCCCGGTCCTGCAATCTCTTGCCAACCAGACCGCCGTCGCGCTCAGCAACATCGAACACGCCGAGCAGGCGCGGAAAATGTACCAATCCGACATCGAGCGCAACGAAAAGGAACGCATTTTACTGGCAATGGAACTTCACGACAGCGTCCTCAATGAGCTTGCGGTCCTGAACAACAGCCTCGTGGAAACAAATCCCCCGCCGCAGTTCCAAACCTCCTACGAGGAAGTTGTCCGCCGGCTGCGCGAGATCGTCGGCAATCTGCGCCCTCCCATGCTGATGTATGGGCTGGTTCCCGCCATCAACGAACTTGCCGACAACCTGATGGAACGCAGCGGCGACAAAGTGACGATCAAAGTGAACATTCTCGAAGGGGGTGGACGGCTGCCACAAAACATGGAACAGCACCTGTTCCGCATTGTGCAGGAGGCTTGCGGAAACGCCCTGCGTCATGCCCAGGCAGAGAACATTCAAATCTCCGGCGAAATCGACTCCGATATCGTAAACCTGGACATCGCGGATGATGGCAGTGGATTCAAACCGCAAGCCGAACTCGGAAACCTGATCGCCAACCGCCACTTCGGGCTGGCCGGGATGATGGAACGCGCCCGCCTGATCGGCGCGGAGATCAACATCAAGTCAAGTCCAGATTGGGGGACAAGGGTCCACATCGAGTGGATGGACAACACCGTAGAATAAGAAACCATCCAATTACGCGGCTGCATCAGGGCTTTTGCTCCAACCCGATCAACTGCGAGACAGTGACAAGGGTAAAGCCCCGGTTCTGCAAATAGTCGATGACGGAGGGCAAAGCCTCGGCTGTGTGCCAGCCGCGCCCGTTGGCGTGCATGATGACGATGGAGCCTTTGCGGACTGTGCGCTGGATTTCGGCAAGAATGGTGGCGGAATCAAACTTCGGGTCGGGGTCGCCGGAGACGGAATCCCACAGGACGGTGTAAAGCCCATGTTCGGCGGTGACTTGCAAGGTCAGGTCGTTGTATTCTCCCGAAGGCGGACGGAAGAGCCGTGCCTGTCTCCCGGTTAACTGGAAGAGCGTCTCCTGCGTGGTTTGAAGTTCCTGCGACATTTCTTCGGCGGTCAGGGTGGTGAAGTCGGCGTGACTCCATGAGTGGTTGCCCAACTCGAATTTTGGATTTGCGGCGAGTGATTTCGTTTCGTCGGGGTGAGTCCGCATCCAGTCGCCGCCCATGAAAAAGGTGGCGGGAATATCGTAGCGCTGGAGAATTTCCACGATGGCGGCGTCGTACCCTGCGGGATATTGCGGGTCCTGACACAGGTCGAAGGTGAGCGCAACGTAGGGCTGAACCCAATCTCCGCTGGTGATGACTTCGGCGGGCGGCGTGGGCGAAACCCAGGGCTTGGGCGTCGGCGTGGAGGTGGGCGAGGGAGTCGACGTCAGCGTGGGCAGGGTCAGGACAAGAGTCGGCTGCGGCGCGCAGGCGGCAAGGAAGAGTAGAAACAGAAAAGGAATCTTTTTGTTCATCCGACGAATTATACATACCCCCTGCCAGCCGACGCTAACAAATGCAGAGATATACCCTTTCGCTGCGCGAACTGTATCCAGCGTAGACGACTGTGCCGTTCATGCAATATTCCTTCAACATGATGAAACGACCATCCTCGCCAATCTGTTCGGCATAACTGGTTTTGCCTTTTGGCAGGTTCTTGACCTTTTGCATGGTTCCCTCAATTCGTTTTGACTGTCAGCAGCCGTTGCAGTTCGGTCTCGGCGTCGAGCGGGTTAACGGAAAGGCTGAAACTCCATTCGCCGATCAGGGTTTTTTTGACACGATTCATGAGGGCGCTGTCGTATTCGCTCCAGGTGCGGTGGTGGCGGTGGGCAGCGAGATCGCGAAGCACCCTGCACATCGATTCGACACTGCCGTCCTCGAGCATTTCCAGCAATTGAAGGTTGCGCTGGCGGCGGTCGTCGAGGAGTTTTTCGGCTGGGTCTGACAGGGTTGCAAGTAGCCTGCGCAATTCTTCTGCGCTGACCGGGTAACGCAGGCGGCTGTTCAGGTTCTCGTCTGCGGGAACCCAGATGGTCAACTCTTTCAGTTGAACCATGTAATACAGGGCGGTCTTGTTGTTGTTCATCCGTTCTTCGATGGCAAGCACTTGCCCAAGTCCATGGGTGCGGTGCATAACCCAATCGCCAATTTGAAATCCCATAATTGCTCCTTGATTAAAATAAAGACGCCAGCCCGCAAAAGGGCTGGCGCTATACGTCCGTCGTTTTGTGTTGTACTTCATTATATCATTTCAATCTGCCGGTAACCGGTTGGTAATGTTCCAGACCATTGGTCAATACACACGATTATTTTATCCAAATTATCCCTTTCCCAAAATACGACTGCGTCATGCGCAAAGACTTCCCATATCGCGCTCATTGCCAATGAAGCGAGAAGTTCGTGATCGAGTCCGCGCAGGAATTCAAAGTTTTATAATCATTTGAGCAAGGCATGAGAGGCGATTGGCGGCCACAATCCGTGGTTTATAAATAAATTGCGCCGCCAACCCCTGACTTTGCTACGGTCATGCAATAAGTATTTCCCCCTATTGTCAAAAAGAATAACAGGATTTATTCTAGGAATATAAATACCCCTTTTGTCGATTTCGAAGTACTCTGCCGTTTATGATGTTAGGGTATGAAAAGGATGGTAAATTGGATGTCTACAAGGCAAAGTTGCAAGAAGGTTGGAGTTCACTGTTCGAGAAATTGAGCCACCCAAGTGTTTTTAGCCAGTAACAAATAGATATCCATTGAGTAATGGATCGAGGAGTAATGAGCATGGACCTTCATACGCTTGTCATTGTATCGGGAATTGCGAACGTTCTTCAGTTCTTTGCAATCTTTTTACAGTATTTATTAAACAAGAACTACCAAGGATTTGGCTGGTGGCTGTTGTGGAGTTCCTCCGCAGCGATCGGGTTTATATACCTGTTTTTGAGAGAGAGGGTAACCGACGAGTCGATTTCAGCCTCGATCATCTTCACAATTTCCATTTTGCTGGCAGGACAGATATTTCTCTACATTGGCGTGATGCGTTTTTTTGAAAAACAAGAATCTCACCGGCTAATCATTTCGATAATCACTGCACTCATCCTGTCCACTTTGTATACTTTTTTTGTAGATACGCTTGATATTGCAAGAGTCTTCGCATTGTGTATCTCCGTGTCCGCCGTTTCATTTTCAACCGCACACAACCTCATTGTTTACCATAAGCGTTCCATTGCCATCTCTGCCTTTTTCTTGTCGGCAGTTTTTATTTTCAATGGGTGTTATTTTATTTTTCAGGCGATCATGGTATTCATGAACGCTCTGCACGGGAGTGTTTTCAATCCGGAGCTGATGCAGATTTCGATATTGATAGTATCGTTTGCGGCCTCTACCTTTTGGTCGTTTGGATTGATCAGTATGTTGAATCAGAGCTTGAATGTGGAAAATCGCGAGTCCAAGGAAAATCTGGAGATCATCCTCAACACCAGCCCAGATGCAATCAGTGTCATCCGTTTGTCAGACGGCCGGTTTGTGAATGTCAACGATGGGTTCCTGGATATGACTGGTTACAGTCGCGCCGAGGTGATCGGCAAATCCACCGTGGACCTCAATGCCTGGCAAGATCCGTCGGACCGCCTAAAGGTTGACAAGATATTGGAGGAAAATGGATCCTGTCAATATCAAGAAGTTAATTTCCGCCGTAAGGATGGAAGCCTTTTAGTTGTAATGTTTTTTGCAAAGATAATAAAACTGCAAGGCATTCCCCATATTATTAGCGTGGCACACGACATGGCCGAGCGTAAGCAATCAGAGCGTCAACTGCGCAAACTCACAAATGTCGTTGAGCAAAACCAGGTCTCGGTGGTAATCATGAATACGAACGGCGCAATCGAATATGTTAATCCGAAATTTTGTGAAGTAACCGGCTATGGCTTTGAGGAAGTATGCGGAAAGGGTGCAGATGTTTTTCTGGCGGTGGTAGCCCCGCCCGAAGTGTATGCCGAATTATGGGGTACGATCACTGCAGGTCAGAAGTGGCGGGGCAGGTTCCGCAGCCTGAAAAAGAATGGGGAATTCTTCTGGGAAGCAGCGATCATCTCGCCGATTCTGGACGAGCATGGCGTCATTACGAATTATGTCGCAGTTAAAGAGGATATTACTGAACAGAAACAGGCGGAAGAATCTTTGTTGAAACTGGCTGCAGTGGAGGAACGCCAACATTTGGCGCGTGATCTGCACGATTCTGTCAATCAATCCATCCATGGAATGGCGCTATTCTCTGAAACGCTTGTCTCCATACTTCACAAAAACAATATCGAGCGAGCCGTGCAGGTCGCTGAACGCCTGCAGGAAAGCGCGCGGCAGGCGCTCAAAGAAACACGTCTGATGTTGTATCAACTTCAACCGTCGAACGTGGAAAGAGGCGTGGATCTCATCAACGACCTCGAAACCAGATTATTAACCGTTGAACGTCGCGCCGGAG
>CAILWD010000524.1 GCA_903837815.1 uncultured Chloroflexota bacterium
ATAAAATACAGCCCGCTTTCAAAAAGCACAAGCCCCCATCGTCTAGTGGCCCAGGACGAAGCCCTCTCAAGGCTTAAACCGGGATTCGAATTCCCGTGGGGGCACACAATATCGGCGCACTCTAGATTTGACTGTGCCGATCAAAAAAGGAAAACCGTTCAAGACCCCACGCTAACTACGTGGGGTCTTGAACATTAAAATCAATCAGGCTAAATAAAAATTCTTTCCCCGCGGCAGGTTAAAGTTTAAAGTGCGCGACCAAACGAGAGAGTTTCTGAGCCATCTCCTTCAGGGAGGCGGCAGAAGCAGAGACTTCCTCAACTTGCGCCGAAACTTCCTCTGTCGAGGCGGAAACCTCTTCAACCGCAGCGCTATTCTCCTCGCTGACGCTGGCAATATTCTCGATGGATTGAGTGAGATCGGAGGAATTGGCATTCATCTCCCCGGTGGCAGCCGTGTTTGCCTCGATAACAGCGGAGACAGATTCAACCGCTTCCACCAACTCGCTGGAAGCGGCGTTGACTTTAGCGGCAGCATTGCCTGCTTCCTCCGCCTGCTTGAAAACAGACCCGGCGGCAACGAGGATATTCTCGAGAACCGCGCCAGCAGAATTTGCGCGAACAACGCCTGATTCGACCTCCGAGGCAGAGGATTTCATAGCGTTGATGGCATCATTAACAGTTTTCTGAATGCCCTTGATGAGACCGGCGATTTCCTTTGTGGCAAGACTGGAGCGTTCGGCGAGTTTGCGAACCTCATCGGCGACCACGGCAAACCCCTTGCCTTGTTCGCCTGCGCGGGCGGCTTCGATGGCGGCATTGAGAGCGAGGAGGTTCGTCTGACTGGCAATATCCTCGATGGTTTCGACGATGGCTCCAATCTCTTCAGAGCGGAGCCCCATCTCCTCAACCCTGGTGGCAGAAAGACCGACCTTCGAGCGGATGGCTTCCATGCCCGAGATAGTCTCCTGAACGGTCTTGGCGCCTTCGCGGGAGTATCTGGCAGCCTCAGCCGAATCGCGCGTCACAGAGAGCGCGTTATGGGTCACCTGTTCAATGGCGGCGCTGATGCGGGAGGTGACCAGCGACACCTTGCTGATGGCATTGGATTGTTTTTGAGCGCCGCTTGCAACCACGTTAATGGTGTGAGACATTTTTTCCACCGCAGACGCGGTATTGTTGACCGATTCAGCCTCGGTGGTGATCCCTCTGGCCACCTGTTGAATGGTCAGGGCAATTTGAGAAGTGGCTTCGCCTGTCTGGCTTGCAGAGTTCGATAATTGTTCGGAGGCAGCCATGAGATTCCCGGCGTTTTCAGCCACGTATTGAATGGTTTCACGCAGGCTTTCGATCATTTTTTTGAAGGCATGACCCAGATGGTCCGCATCGGATTTTGGATGAATATTTCCTGTCAATTCTCCTTTGGAAATCGCGTTGGCAACGTCAGCCATTTCCCTTTGATAAGCCAGCATCGACTTCATCGACTCTGCCAGGATGCCGTATTCGTCCTTGCTGCTGTAATCAAGTTTTTGGTCGACATCCCCCAGCGCCAGGCGGTTGGCCACGCTTGCCATCAATTTTACCGGCTGTGTAATTTGACGCGCGATAAAAAAGGCAACCACTGAAATCAACAGGATGGAGAATGCGATAATTGCAGCGCTGATTACCGCAAGACGGGTTGTGGTTGCGTAGGCTTCAGAGGTCTGTTGTTCGGAAACCAGCCCCAAATTTAATTCAGGAAGCCAGGTGTAATGCCCGATGACTTCCTCTCCAAGATAGTTGGCGTAAGTTCCGCTGCCCGATTTTGATTTTTGCAATTCCCTGCTTGCAAGTGTCTCGAGTTGATAGGTCAGTTCGGGGTCTTTGGCGGTCAGCCCAGCCTCTTTCATCTCTTCTACAAAACGGGGGGTGGTGACAAAATATCCTTCTGCGTTGAGCAGGTAACTTTCTGCCGTTTCTCCCGTTCGATTCTTTGCAAGGAGTTGCGTAATCGCGCTTATGGGAACGGTTTCGCCGATCACCCCCACAATCACCCCATCGCCCGACCGGACGGGAGCGGCAAACACAATCACAATATTCCCTGTTGCGCGGGAGATAATGGGTTCTGAGATCGCCATTTGTCCGCCCAACGCTTCCTTGAAGTAGGCGCGGTCAGATACATTCAGCGGATTGCCATCCGATGTGACGACAGAGACGCCGTCGGTTCCCGTCAAAAAGATGGTTTCATACCCGGCCCACAGTTTATAGTATTGGTCTACTGCTTCCTGAGCCGATTTTGGATTCATGGAGGAAATTCTGGCAACGCCCGCCAGTGTTTCAATATCCTGGGTTCGTTCGCGCGTCCAATTCAGGATGTAGGTGGTCTGATCTTTTTCGATAATGCTTTGTGTGCTGCTGGTGGCTTGTTCAAGCGCGCTGCCTGCCAGGCTGTAACTGACTATTGCCATGCCAATGACAGGGAGGATGCCAATTAATAGCATGGATTGGAGGAGCTTGCCCAAAAAAGAATGTCGAATGGGCAGGTTCACACCGGCTTGTTCGGGTTGATGTGGATTCATGGTTGTTTCTCCTCGCATATCTGAATTGACACTTATGCCTTCTCCCCATTAAGTTTGAAGCGTGCAACTACTTGAGACAGTTGTTGCGCCATCTCCATCAATGAAGCAGCGGAAGCAGAAACCTCTCCCACCTGCGCAGAAACTTCGCCCGTCGCGGCAGAGACTTCCTCCACGGCGGCGCTATTCTCTTCGCTCACGCTGGCAATATTTTCGATGGCTTGGGTCAAATCTGCGGAATTCGCCGCCATTTCTTCCGTCGCGGCTGTGTTTTCCTCGATGACAGCGGATACGGCGTCCACGGCTTCCACCAATTCTCCAGCCGCTGCGCTGACCTTGACCGCTGCGCTTCCCGCTTCTTCAGCCTGCTTATAGACCGATTCGGCTGCCGCCAGAATATTGCCGAGGACAACGCCCGCAGAATTGGCGCGAAGGACACCGGCTTCCACTTCTGCGGCTGAATCTTTCATGGCTCCTACCGCTTCACCGACAGTTTTCTGGATGCCTTTGATCAGCGCGGCGATTTCCTTCGTTGCCATGCTGGAACGTTCTGCAAGTTTCCGAACTTCGTCGGCGACCACGGCAAAGCCCTTGCCCTGCTCACCCGCTCGCGCCGCCTCGATTGCCGCATTCAATGCCAGCAGGTTCGTCTGGCTGGCAATTTCTTCGATGGTCTCGACGATGACTCCAATCTCTTCAGAGCGCGACCCCATTTCCCCCACTTTCTCTGCCGATAACCCCACTTTGCTTCGGATGGTTCCCATGCCGGCGATGGTTTCTTGTACGGTCTTTGCGCCGTCTCTTGAATAGTTGGCAGCCTGGGCTGAATCCTGTGTAACCGACTGTGCATTGTGGGTCACCTGTTCGATGGCGGCGCTGATCCGGGAAGTAATAAGGGAAGCCCTGCCGATGGCTTTTGCCTGCTCTTGCGCCCCCCGCGCAACGCCGTCGATGGCGCGATTCATCTGTTCGACCGAATCGGATGTTTTGGTCACGCCGCCGGCTTGCTGGGTGATCCCCTGCGTTACCTGCTGAATTGTGGTCGCAATCTGCTGTGTGGCTTCTCCCGATGACTGCGCGGAAACGGTCAGGCTTTTGCTCAGGCTCATCAAATGCCCGGTGCGTTGCGCCATGATTTCGATCAATCCGCGCAAACTGGAAGGTTCGCCGTTGTAGGTGGCAACAGGAATTCCAGCCGTAATCGCCTTATTTAGGCAGGGGATGAGTCTGCTATCGAAAATGTCTGTGATAATTGCATCGTACCCTGCCTTGACCAACTTCTCGACGGCCTGACAGCGGGCTTCTATATCGGGGGGGAGGTTGTTGCCTTCGGGGATGATCCACTCGACGGTGGTGTTGCTGGGTTTTAATTTTGCGGCGGCTGACGCCACGCCAGCGCGGACGGGGTCCCAAAAATGGCTCTCTCCGCGCCCCAGTACGGCAATACGAAGAGGCGCATGAGCCGCCTTCACCGGCTTGGCGCGCCGCGCAGAGGTCGTCTCAGATTCGATCATACCGCGTCCGGCCTGCCAAAATTGCTGGTAGTTTTTTTGTGTCACCACGTCGGTGGCGGTCAACAGGCGCGGGAGAGAGGGGGTCCATCCGCCAGCCAGGTGATTGAACATGAGAATGACAGGGTCATGACCCTGCGCAAAGGGGTCCTGCCCCACGGTGGCGGTAACCACCCCCTGCGCCAGGTATTTCATGGTTTCATCCACAAGGTCATGGGTGATCAGTTTGATGCGTTCTGCTTTGCCGGTTTCCACCAAAGCGCGCGCCGCGCCAAAAGGTCCCCCGCCTTCAGCCACATAAATTCCATTAAGTTGCGGGTGGCGCTTCAATAGTTCGAGCGTTTGCGAATGACATGCCTCGGCTATATCATGATCTTCCACCGTCTCCAAAATTTTTATTTCGGGATATTTTTCCCGCAGGAGGCTTTCGAACCCTTTTCGCCGCAGTTGATGGGAAGTGTGTGAAAACGAGCCGGTGATGATGGCAACCTGCCCCCGGCCGTTTAGCGCGCTGCCCATCATCCCGCCGCAGGCAAGCCCTTCGAGATATGGGTCGGAGCCAACGTAGAAGAGACGCTGGCAGGGTTCGTCGGTGACGTTGTTGAATTCCCGGGCGCTGTCTTTCAATTGGGCGATCATGGTATTAAACACGAAGGCCAGTCTCCCCACTTCTTCGCCGGCGCCGGGGGCAGACAGGGTTTGCATATCCAATGTTGCGTGGGCTGTGAGGTTGCCCTGCGCCAGCGCCGCCAGCGCATCGGTCAGAGCAAGATTGTCCTTTGTGACCAATGTTTCGGCGGCGTCAAGCAACTGTTGCAAAGGCCTGGTCAGGGTTTCTTTTGCAATCAACCATCCGATTCCCCAGCCGAACCCGCTTCCGACGCTCAACAGCAAAATGGCATTGCCCAATGCGGTTTGCCCGGACATGCGAACCAAAAAACCGCAAACCAAAAATGTGAGGGTGATCCACAGGCCTGCGCGTCTGGTGAATGGATGTAATTTTGAAGGCATACGATTTTCCTTCTTGCCTAAAGTCAGTCGCTTGCGCGAAGCTATGCCGCCATCGTTTCGATGGATTTTTGCTCATTGAGGTTCAGGACGCGGCTTAGATCCAGGAGGATGATGAGTCGGTTTTCGAGGCGCGCAATCCCTTTCAGGAAAGTCGAATCAACGGAATTGAGCATTGGCGGAAGAGGTTCGATGCTCTCCTCGGAAATCCGCAAGACCTCCGAAACGCCATCCACGATGATGCCGGCTTTGATGCTGCCCATGGTTACGATCATGATGCGGGTCTGACGGGTATCTTCCTGTGCTTCGAGCGCGAAGCGGATGCGAAGGTCGAGCACCGGCAGAACACTGCCGCGCAGGTTGGTCACTCCCTTGACATAGGGCGGCGTATGGGGAAGTTGGGTGATTACCTGCATCTTGATGATGCTCTCGACTGCGGCAATATTGACGCCGTATAGTTCGTTTGCCAGTTCAAAAACCACCACTTGTTGTTCCATGTTTTCTCCACTTGGTTTACAGTTCGAAACGGGCAACCACGCGCGAGAGTCTTTGCGCCATCTCCATCAGAGACGAGGCAGAGGCGGAGACTTCTTCGACCTGCGCCGAGACTTCCTCGGTGGAGGCAGAAACTTCCTCGACTGCGGCGCTGTTCTCTTCGCTAACGCTGGCGATATTCTCGATGGATTGGGTCAACTCCGTGGAGTTTGCCGCCATTTCTTCGGTGGCGGCGGTATTTTCCTCAATCACCGCCGAGACCGCATCCACTGCTTCGACCAATTCTCCTGCGGCTTCGCTAACCTTCGAAGCGGCGCTTCCCGCCTCTTCTGCCTGCTTGTAAACTGATTCTGCCGCGACAAGGATGTTATCGAGAACGGTTCCTGCCGAGTGGGCGCGGACGACGCCTGCTTCCACTTCAGAAGCCGATGCCTTCATCGCTTCTACAGCCTCGTTGACAGTCTTTTGAATGCCCTTGATAAGGGCGGCGATTTCCTTGGTAGCCAGACTGGAGCGTTCTGCCAGTTTGCGAACTTCGTCGGCGACCACTGCAAAGCCCTTGCCCTGTTCGCCGGCACGCGCAGCCTCGATGGCGGCATTCAGCGCGAGCAGGTTGGTCTGGCTGGCAATATCTTCGATGGTTTCGACGATTGCGCCAATCTCGCCGGAGCGCACGCCCATTTCCTCGACCTTTTCAGCCGACAACCCCACCTTGCTGCGGATGGTTTCCATGCCCACGATGGTTTCTTTTACGGTCTTTGCGCCTTCGCGGGAATGGGAAGCAGCTTGCGCCGAATCACGGGTGACTGATTGGGCGTTGCTCGCCACCTGTTCGATGGCGGCGCTGATGCGCGAGGTGACAAGAGATGCCTTGCTGATGGCTTTCGCCTGTTCCTGCGCGCCCTGTGCCACGCCTTCGATTGCGCGATTCATCTGCTCCACCGCGTCCGAGGTCTTGGTTACACCGCTGGTTTGCTGGGTGATGCCGAGCGCCACCTGCTGAATCGTGGTGGCAATTTGACGGGCGGCATCGCCCGATTGCTCTGAAGCCGACGCTAGTTGCGAAGAAGCGGCGGAAACGGCGTTCGCGCTTTCCGCCACCTGCCCGACCGCCTCGCGCAAGCCCGCCACCATTTTGGCAAAGGCGTTTCCAAGTTCATCTTTTTCGGATTTGGGAGAGACGGAACTTGTCAGGTCATTGTTTGCAATCGAAGAGGCTGCCGCCCCCATTCCCTGCAGGTAATTGATCAATTCCTCGAAGGCTTTGCCGATATCGCCGATCTCGTCTTTTCTCAGGCGCGCGCTATCCTTTTCTGCCTCGCTTATATCGCGCGCCAGTTCACCCACCGAC
>CAILWD010000525.1 GCA_903837815.1 uncultured Chloroflexota bacterium
ACCTCGTCGAGTTGCAAAAACTGCGCTTCATGCCGCCGGGGACAGCGGAAGAACTTTCAACCAATATTCCCGACTTCCAGGCAGGCTTGAATGCTTACGAAACCACCCCCTTTTTTACTGCAAAATTGCAACATGCAGGAGATGAAACAAGCGTAGAGCGGGTGGCTGTGGTGAAAACAAAGACACAACCCTGGCTGGTGGCGTTTGCCCAACCGGAAACCATCTTCCTTGCCCCCATCAATGCGCAGCGTCAAACCAACATCCTCACCGCGTTGATCATCGCCCTGGGCGTTATCTTCTTCGGCTTGTTTATCTCGCAAACCATTTCTGGTCCAATTGTCCGCCTTACCCAAACCGCGGAAAACATCGCCGGAGGCAACATCAACATCCTCGCCCAAGTTGAAACCGGCGATGAAATTGGAACACTGGCACAGGCTTTCAACCGCATGGCACAGCAATTGCGCAACTTTATTATCTCACTGGAAGAGCGTGTGGCCGCCCGCACCAAAGACCTGGCAACAGTGGCAGAAGTGGGTACCGCTACAGCCACGATCCTTGAAACGAACGAATTGTTAAAGAAAGTGGTGGAACTGACGAAGGAACGCTTTCATCTGTACCACTCACACATTTACCTGCTGGATGAAGCTGGCGAAAATTTGGTGTTGGCCGCCGGCGCAGGAGAACCGGGTCAAATTATGGTTGCGAAAAAACACTCGATCCCGCTCAGCCGCGAACAGTCCCTTGTCGCTCGCGCCGGTCGTGAACGCAAAGGCGTTACCGTCAACGATGTAACCAAAACTCCAGACTTCCTTCCCAACCCGCTATTACCCAATACCCGCTCCGAGCTGGCCGCGCCCATGATCGTGGGCACAAATCTAATCGGCGTATTCGATATTCAGTCTGATGCGATCGGGCGCTTTACAGAGTCCGATATCAACATCCAAACCACGTTGGCAGCGCAGGTAGCCACGTCCATTCAAAATGCCCGTTCCTACGAACGCTCGAAGGCGCAGGCAGACCTGGAAACGCTGGTAAACGCCATTGGGCAAAAAATCCAGCGCGCAACCACTGTGGAAGACACTCTGCAGACCGCCATTCGTGAAGTTGGGCTGGCGCTTGGCGCAACCCGTGTCCAGGCTTCCCTCACTGGCCGGCAAAGTTCCACCGACGATTGGACCAACAATTAACACATGAAACAAATTCACGTGAGACAGGTTGTACGGGCTGGGTCGCAAATCGACTGCATACGGTTCCGGCAAAGGAGAAGCCAAAATGGATGACAGAAAATCCGAAGTAACAAAACAGGGAGCCAATATCCAGCGCATGTTCTGGGGCACGATCATACTCAATGTAGTGCTGATGCTGATCTTTGGCTATGCCTTTATTTTTACAGTTCAGGGCGTGAAATCACTGGTCAGCACTATTGCGGCGACATCCTTTGTTGTCGCGCTGCTTATAATAGCGGCAAGTTTAATTCTTACGTTACTGCGGCGGCAGGAATTGGGATTGAGATTAACTTTTCACTTGCTGCTAATTATGATGATAACAGTAACTTCCCTATTGCAGGGGCGCGCATTTCCCGCCTCTATTTTGCTTGTCATCGTATACAGTATCGGAATAGCATGGATTTTTCCACATGAATCGAAAAAATGGTATTCGTCCATCGCCATAGTGAGCTTGGCTGCAATTTGGGTCATCGAATGGATCAACCCATTCTGGAGATTGCCTCAAAGCAGCATGATACAGGCGGGGCCGCTCGGCGCAATCGTATTCGGTTTGATCTTTGGTATTTTCCTGCTACGCCAGTCACGCGAAGTCATCGCAAGAAGCCTGCAAACAAAGGTTGCATTCTGGACAGGGCTGATTCTCGCGGGTATTTCCATCACCCTGATCGCCTATTCTTCGATTACAGCCAGGCAAAATGCCATTACAGCCGCCAAAGAGGAAGCGCTGGCATTTGCCGCATCCCGGGCGAATCTGATCCGCGCCGATACCGAAGTTCCCCTCGACACAGCCCGCGCCCTGGCTCAAGCGTTGACAGCATCTAAAGACCCTGAAAACACCTACAGGAATTTGAGCCGTTCCCAGGTCAATGCCATGCTGCGGCAGGTCCTGATCGAGAATCAAAACTTTTTGGGAACATACACACTTTGGGAACCTGATGCCTTCGACGGGCAGGATGCCTTCTATCGCGGCAAGGAGACGCATGACCTGACAGGGCGGTTCATCCCCTACTGGGTGCGAAGCGATGACAGCAGCATCGGCGTGATTGCCTTGGAAAATTATGAAACCCCCGGCATAGGCGATTGGTATGTTTTGCCGCGACAGACCAGAAAAGAAACCATTCTTGCGCCGCTTATCTATCCGATTGAAGGGGTGGATACTTTGATGGCATCTTTTGTTGTACCCATCCTCTACGACGGCAAATTCCACGGCATCACAGGGGTGGATGCGCCAATAACGTATGTGCAGGAAATTGTAAATACTACTACACAATATGGAGAAAACGCAGAGATATTTTTAATCTCTCCGAATGGCACGATTATCGGTTACCGTAACAAACCCGAACTGACAAACCAAAGCATTTCAAAAGTCATTCCAGACTATTTTTCAGTAGCACAATCCAATGTGATTGCAGGGCAGACGTTCACCGATGTCAGTCTCGATGGAAAATATTTGCGCATTTTCGCACCAGTGAAATTGGGCAAAACCGGCATCTTCTGGTCATTTGGAATGCTCATTCCGTTTTCTGAGATTACAGCGGCGGCAACAGCAGAGGCTATCCGCGCGGGCAGCATCGGCATTATCCTGATGCTGGCGGGGCTGATCCTGCTATGGTTCCTTACTGGCCAAATCGTTCGCCCCATCCAAGCCTTGACCAAGACCGCAACAGAAATTGCGCAAGGCAACCTGAACGTTATGGCAGATGTGCAGGCCACAGATGAAACAGGCGTACTGGCAACTTCGTTCAACCTGATGATTTCCCAGTTGCGCGAAATCTTTTCCACGCTGGAGGAACGTGTGGCAGACCGTACCCGCAACCTGGAATTGGCAGCTGAAGTGGGACGCGCGGTATCACAAGTGCGCAAATTGGAGATCATGTTAAAAGACGCCTGTGAACTGATCCTGGAGGAATTCAACCTGAATTATGTGCAGGTTTACCTCACCAACCCCAGCCGAACCTTGTTGAAGTTGGAAGCAGGGACCGGCAGTGTCGGCAGTCAATTGTTAGAGCGAGGTCACAGCCTGCCATTTGACGCCGGCTCAATCAATGGACGGGCGGCAACGGAAAAACTTCCTGTGGTTATTTCAGACACCACAAAAAGCGAGGTCTTTCGCCCCAACCCATTACTACCCGGTACGCGCAGTGAAATGGCAGTGCCTTTGATTGTGGCTGGCAATGTAGTGGGCGTGCTTGATATGCAAAGCAACGTACCTGGCGCATTGAAAGAGGAAGCGCTGCCTGCATTTGAAGCCCTTGCCGGGCAATTGGCAATTGCCATTCAAAATGCAAATTACCTCGCACAGGCCGAACAAGCCCGATCCGAAGTGGAGGCTCAGGCGCGCCGATTGACCCGTTCGAATTGGGCAGAATATCTGGATGCCATCCACGAACCCGAGGAAATAAGTTTTACGTTCGAGCACAACAAGATCAGGCCAATTTCGCGTGAGGAACGGAAGGCCGGTGAAACTGCCCTGGTCGTCCCCATTACGGTTACCGGTGAAGCGCTTGGGAAATTGGTGGTCGAACTGGAAGGACAGCCGCCCATTGCCCGCATCGATGAATTAATCGATACGGTGGCACAGCAGGTGGCGCAGCAGATCGAAAACCTGCGCCTGTTGGAAAGCGCTGAACGGTTCCGGTACGAAGCGGAAGAGGCGTCTCGCCGTTTGACTCATGAAGGTTGGCAGGAGTACCTGGCGACAAAGGTCGATCAAAGCAATGGATATATCTACGATTTAAATCGGGTGCGGCCACATATGGAAGAAGAAGTTCGACAGGCGAAAGAGGATGGGATTAGCATTCCGCTCAAAGTGCGCGATGAAAACATCGGCAGGCTCATTGTGCGCGACATCAAAGCGGCAGACCAAGAGACCGCACAGCTTGTTAACGAAGTCGGCGAACGCCTCAGCGCCCATATTGAAGGCTTACGCCTCTCCATGCAAACTGAAAACGCCCTGGCTACAACCCAAAAGCAGGCCCAACGTGAACACGCCCTGCGGCAAATCACGAGCGCAGTACGCGGTTCTACCGACCCGGCTGTCATTCTGCGCACAGCGGCGCGCGAGTTGGGGAGCATTCTCGGACGAACAACCATCGTCCGCCTGGAAAATACCGTCAAGGATTCTGCGACCAGCAGGAGCGACCCCGCTTCAAGCACAGAATCGAACACTGTGGATGGAGGCAAGAAATGAGCGCATCAATCCAAAATACAAGGAACTCAGGGGAAAAAATGGACGCTGATTACGAACAAAAAATTCTCGATGTCGCTTCGATTGGCATCTTAATTACACGCATCGAGGAAGGCACAGTCCTCTATGCCAATGAGATGGTCGCCCGCCTGCTGGGACTTCCTGACACCGCCGCAATGATTGGTATGCCCATACCCGATTTCTATTGGGAGCCGGCAGAGCGTCAGACGGTGCTGAAGCTTTTCCGCGACGAAGGGTCGGTTGCGAATTATGATATCCGCGCCCGAAGGAAAGATAACAGCATGATCTGGGTTGCGATTTCAATTCAACCTTTCACGTTCGAAGGCGAACAGGCGCTGCTTTCAGAGATTGTGGACATCAGCGCGCGCAAACAAACTGAAGATGAACTCAAGCGGAACGTTAATTTTACCAATACCCTGTTGGATGCGCTCCCAACCCCCGTTTTTTATAAGGACAAAGAAGGCAGGTATCAAGGTTGCAACCGCGCTTTTACCGATGTCATGGGAAAAACAGCCGGGGAAATCCGGGGGA
Organism: uncultured Chloroflexota bacterium; assembly: GCA_903837815.1. GTDB lineage: Bacteria > Chloroflexota > Anaerolineae > Anaerolineales > Villigracilaceae > Villigracilis. Next base: position 4,966 of record CAILWD010000525.1, read on the forward strand.
AAACGGTCTACGAGCTTTGGCCCGGTGAAAACGCGGAAGCGTATCACCGGAGGGATTTGGAATTAATCCATCACCCGCAGCATCAAGTGTATGAAGCTGCGACGAGGGATAAGGATGGAAATATCCGTCCTGTCATCTTCGCAAAGGATGTATTTTTCGACGAAGGCGGCAATGTAGCGGGGCTGGTCGGCGCCTTCGTCGACATTACCCAGCAAAAAAAGGCGGAACAATTACTCCAGCAAAGCGAAGCAAACCTGTCTTCTGCCTTGCATGTGGCTGCCATGGGGTATTGGGAGTTCGATATTCCAACCCAAACGTTTACCTTTAACGACCAGTATTATTCGCTGCATGGCATAACGGCGCAGGAAGCTGGCGGCTACCAGATGAGCGTTCAGCGGTTTGCCCAGGAATTCGTCCATGCTGAGGATGCGGCGCTGGTGGGGGGGGCAACCCAGCAGGCCATCGAAACCACAGACCCCAATTTCCAGGTCCAGATCGAAGCCCGTATCATGCGCAAAGATGGTCAACCGCGCTGGGTGACTGTATGGTTCCGTATCGAAAAAGATGAGCAGGGCCGAACCATCAAACTGCATGGCGTCAACCAGGATATCACCGGACGCAAGGAGTTGGAAGCCCAAATTCGGGAGGGGTTTGAACGGCGCGGTTATCAGGTGCAGATCAGCAACGAAATCTCTCAGGAGGTGGCGGCGGCCTCTGAACTTGAAGAACTATTCAAGCGCGTTGTGACGCTTACAAAGGAACGCCTTGGTTACTACCACACGCAACTGTTGCGTTTTGATCCTGCGCAAGAGGCGGTTGTCTTAATCAATGGCTACGGCGAAACGGGGCGGAAGATGTTGGAAGGCGGGCACAAAATGCCAATGGGCAGCGGGCTCATCGGCACAGCCGCCGCCTCAGGCGAGACTGTGATGCGCTCCATTCTGGCAAATGACCCCGATTGGAAGCCCAATCCCCTCCTGCCCGAAACTCGTGGTGAAATTGCGGTGCCAATCAAATGGCAGGGCAAAGTTCTAGGTGTACTGGATGTGCAAAGCGATCAACCCAGCGCCCTCACCGAGGACGATCGCCTGCTGCTGGAAGGTCTGTGCGGACAGATTGCAATCGCCATGCAAAGCGCTGAACTGGTTGAGATCACCCGTCAAAATGAAGCCCGCCTGGCTGAAGCGCTCAGAATCGCCCGTCTTGCCAATTGGGAATATGACGTCGAGAAAGACATCTTCACATTCAACGATCAATTCTATTCAATCTTTCATACCACAGCCGGAAAGGCGGGAGGCTACCAACTTACATCGGCCCAATATGCGGAGTTATTCGTACATCCAGACGACAGAGGGGTTGTCGGAGCGGAGATCGGAAAGGCGCTGAGTTCAACGGAAAGCGTATATAACACCACCCTCGACCATCGTGTCTTATATGCAGAGGGCGGCGTGGGTTATATCACGGTCAAAGTCACTGTCGAACGGGATGAGGCCGGGAAAATCACCCGCTTCTATGGAGCAAACCAGGATATCACCGAGCGCAAGCAGGCAGAGGAGGCGCTGGCATCTGAACGCCGCCTCTTGGGCGTATTGATGAGCACCATACCAGACCAGGTCTATGTAAAGGATGCAGAGCACCGGTTTCTTTTAGCGAACGATGTGGTGGTGCATTCATTGGGAGCAGAAACTTCGGATGAAGTTTTAGGAAAAACCGATTTTGACTTCCATCCACATGAGTTAGCCGGGCAGTATTATGCCGATGAAAAATCCCTGATGGAATCCGGCGCATCGTTGATTGATCATGAAGAGACAATCCTGGATCGTAAAACCGGCAATTATAGATACGTGAGCACAACCAAAATTCCTCTTCGCGACAGCCAGGGCAGCGTCGTGGGGGTGGTCGGAATCAACCATGACATCACCGAACGCAAGCAGGCGGAAAACGCGCTCCGACGGAGTGAACAGGAAATGGCAGAACGCCTGGAAGAGATCAGCCGCCTGTACCGCGCCATGAGTCACGAGGGCTGGAAGACCTACCGTGAACGGGCAGACCTGCCCGCGGGCTTTATATTCGACCACGGCGACATGAAACCTGTGGAAGAAAAAACCCTGGCAGAAGAACATTTTGCGCGCATCCCGATGCGGGTAACGGGCGGTGAAGTAGTTGGCAATCTGGCTGTTGCAAATGACCCGCAACACCCCATGTCAGAGGATGACATCCAATTCCTGCAACAGGTTTCAGACCAGATCGCCCTCGCTCTCGAAGGCGCGCGGCTTTCAGCGCAGACCCAATCTGCGCTGGCGCAGACCGAGAAACTATCCGAGGCAGGCTTGCGCTTCACCCGCGCAGTCAATTTGCAGGAATTGGTTCAGATTGCAGTGGAGACTCTTGGCATTGCGCAAATCAACCGCGCCGTCCTCGAAATTTTTAACTATAATTCCGCAAATGAAATCGACAGTATGAATGTCGTCGCAAACTGGTGGAATGGAACGGGGCGCGAGCCGACGGTGGTAAGCACAAATTACACCCCCGAAGCCCTGCCAATCCTCAGCCTGTTCATTACCCCCGAGCCGATTTTCATCGCCGACGCCTTCCACGATCAGCGGATCGACGAAGTATCCATGCAAGTTGTCAGTATGCTGAACATCCATGCAGTTGCGGTTTTGCCCCTCTTCCAAGCTGACCGCCAGATCGGCGTATTTCTTTTGGAATCGGAGGAGGCGCATGAATTCCATCCGGATGAGATTCGTGTATTCTCGGCAATGGGCCCGCTGATCTCCACCGTGTTGGAAAACCGCCGCCAGTTCGAACGCGCTCAGCGTCAGGCGGAACGCGAAGGTTTGCTCAACGTCATCAGCCAGAAGATCCAAAGCGCCAC
>CAILWD010000526.1 GCA_903837815.1 uncultured Chloroflexota bacterium
GGCAAGGTCAACACCGGCCTTGCGGAGTACGTTCAAGGAGTAATCTGAACTGCCTGATTTGAGGAAGCCAAGATAATTTTCTGCGGCATTGGGTTCCCCGCGCAGGATGCGGCTGGCTAATGCGTTCGCGCCAGAGATGCCGGTCGCGTAGGAATATACATAGTAGTCGGCAAAAAGATGCGGGAAGGTCGCCCAGGTCATGCCCACGCGCTCGCGGTCAAGCTCAAAGTTGGGACCAAATCCCTCGGCGAACAAATCCGCCATCAGGTCGATCATCGAATCCGCTGTCAGCGGTTCGCCGCGTTCGGCGCGTTGATGAGTCTCCAGTTCAAAGCGAGCCAAAGTCGGCATCTGGAAGAAGTAGCGGAACATGTTGCCGCCCACCGCTTCGAGAATCAACTCGACCTGAAAATTCTTATCCTTGACGGTCTTGAGCAAATGCGCGCGCAGCATGGCTTGATTGAAGTTGGACGCAACCTCCGCCACGAACAATGAATAATCCATGTTGATGACGGATTGGTTTTTGTTGCTGAGATAGGTGTGCATCGAGTGACCGAGTTCATGTACGAGCGTGCTCATGCTGGAAAGTTCATCGGTGTAGCTCATCAGGATGAAGGGATGCGAGCCAGGCGCACCAGAAGAAAATGCGCCCTGCGTCTTGCCTTGATTGGGGTACACATCCACCCAGCGGTCGGTGAGACATCCGCGGCGAAGGGTATCCACATATTCCCTGCCAAGCGGCGCAAGCCCATCGCAGATCATGTCCACTGCTTTTTCGTAGGGAACCTTCGCCTTCTTCTTTTCAATGGGCGCCCACATATCGTAGTAGGAAAACTTCTTCAAGCCAAGCGCCTTGCGGCGGATTTCAAAATAGCGATGCCAGACGGGCAGGTTCTTTTTGAAGGTGTCGATCAGGTTGTGATAAACGCTGGTCGGGATATTCAGGTCGAAGAGCGATGCGCCCAGCGTGGACTCATGTTTGCGGACGCGCATGTTGAAGACGTTGGCTTTGATATTGTGTGCCAGGTTGTTTGCAAGCGTGTTTTTATGCTCCACATATTTATCCATGTAGGCGGCATAGGCGGCTTTACGCGCCTTGCGGTCGGCAAGCCCCATCAACTGCACATCGTAATTTCCCTGCGTCACATCGAATAGGTTGCCGCTGCTGTCTTTGATGGATTTGAACTTGAAATCCGCATTGGTCAACATGTTGGTGGAATTATAGAATCCGCCCAGCGGGTCGCTGACCATGCCGAGTACTTCCTCCACCTCCGCCGAGCGGACATGCGCCTGCTTGCGGAAGAGATTCCCAATGTAATGCTTATACGTGGAGAGTTTTTCATTCTGTCCGATGAATTCATCCAGTTTGGCTTTGCCAACTTCCAAAAGCTCAGGCTGGAAAAACGAAACAGCGGAAGCCACCTGCCCAAACATGCCGCTGGCTTTGTCACGCATCCCTGCGGCGTGCTGGTTGGTGGTATCCACCGCATTCGAGAAACTCGCATACATGTTCGCAACAGAGAGTCGCGCAACCAAAGCCTCGTATGCCTTGAACGCATCAAGCAGAGTCGCGGCGCTTTCGCCCAACCGTCCCTGAAAGTTTTTTACCGAGGGAATGTCCGCGATGATTTTTTCGACTTCCTGTTCCCAGGCTTCGTCACTGGGAAAAACGCTCTCGGCGTTCCAAGTGTATTGTTTGTTCACTTTACTGCGGGGTGGGACTGTTTTGGGCATAATTTTTCCTGTCTCAAGAGGTGGGGTATTGTACCAAACAGAAAGGATGAAGGAGAAGTGATGAACGCTTTCGCATGAATTGCCAATTACAAATTACGCACTTATCGTGGCAGCGAGAAACAAATCCTCGCGCCTGTGCTTGCACCCGCATCCGCCCAAATTCTTCCGCCGTGAGCTTCGACGATGGCGCGCGCAAGGTAGAGTCCCAGCCCAGCGCCTTTGGTCTGCTTGACGGCATTGGTCGAGCGATAGAAGCGGTCGAAGATGTGCGGCAGGTCTTTGGCTTCGATGCCGGAGCCTTCGTCGCTGACACAGATCACCACCTGCTCAGGGCGCACTGACCCGCTGATCTTGATCTCGCCCTTGGGCGCATATTTCAAAGCATTGGAAACGAGATTGGAAATCACCTGCTCAATGCGGGTTTCATCGCCGATGATGACGGGGAAGTTTTCGGGGAACTCGGTGACGAGGTGATGCTTGGGAGATTGCGCCGCGAACCGATCCACCACCCGCCGCCCCAGGCTGGGGATGGCGACATCAGCCTGGTTCAAGCTGAGACCTCCCGCCTGCAACCGCGAAGCATCCAACAGGTCATCGATCATCTTTGAGAGGCGATCCGCTTCCTCTTCGATGACTTGAAGCGAATCGCTGATGGTGTGCTTGTCCCAACGGGCATCGTCGCGGCGCAAAGTCGAGGCGTAGCCTTTGATGAGCGCAACGGGCGTCCGCAGTTCGTGACTGACAATCGAGATGAAGGTCGCCTTGATTTCATCCGCGTTTCTAAAATGTGTAATATCGCGCACGCTGACGAAGACATTGCGCAATTTATTTTCATCCGAAAGCAGCGGCGCGTACGTGATGCCCACAGGCAGGTGCGGCGGCAATTGCCTTTCGATGTCGCCTTCTACATACAATGTCGCATGTGGCGTGAGGGGCCAGCCGTCCGCAACGGATTCTTCGAGCGTGGTTCCCTGCGGTTCCTTCTTCCAGCGGATGATCTCGTCGTGCCGTTTGCCGACAATTTCCTCGCGGGTCAGACCGTAGAGTTTTTCAAATGCCATGTTACAGCGTTCCACTTCCAGTTCCGCATTAAGAATGAGAATCCCGTCAGCCGCAGAATCAAGCAGGGCATCGAGGCGCTGCTTTTCGTAGGAAACCTGTCCATAAAGTTGGGCGTTGAACACGGCAATGGCAGCCTGATCCGCAAAGGATTGCAGCAGCACGCGGTCATTGGGCGTGAACATGTCGGGATAATTGCGGAAGATGAAAATAACGCCAATCACCTGTCCGTGCGCGGCGAGTGGCAGACCCGTCCCGTTGAGCAGCCCCATGCTGACGGTGTAGGTCAGTTCCTTTAACATGCGGTTCAGTTCGCGCACATCCAATTCCACCATTTTTTCTTCCGCAAGCAGAGGCGTGAGGTAACTCAAAAACGCGGGGGCAATCCCATGCGCGGCAGAGACGCTCCAGCCTTCGGGACGTTTGAGCGCGATCAAGCCCGCCTGCCCCGCCAGCATTTCGATGGAGACGCGCAAAATCCGCGCCAGTAATTTCTCAAGGTCAAGTTCTTGAGTCAGCAGGCGCGAGATTTCGAGCAAATAATCTCGTTGACGAACGCGAAAGTCCGGCAGCATGGAGGGAATAATGGACATGTTTCGTATTTTATCACTTGGGTATGGCGTGGATATGTAAGAGTTCCGTAAGCAAAATTTCCGGGAGTATCTAAATCATGGGGAAATGAAATCGTTGACATGCGCCTGTGATTTGGGAAAGCCTATTACTGTAACTTCGCATCTTTTTTCAGGAATATATTTATACCCACACAGATAACACCGATACCGCCGGCTCACGGACGGAAACTTGCCAACTTTATGTTGTTTGATCTCTCTGGCATATTTTGGAGGTTTCATGCATTTTTTTTACCCATGTATTAGACACTCCCCGCTATTGCATTAAGTGTATTTACGTATAAAATTGAATATAATTCAGTTTTTATACTGAAACAACAACCCAGCGTCTTGGTGTGATGGCTCTGCCAACTTTCTTATAAAAGTTTCGAGGTTATTATGGTTTATTCCCCGCGTTCTGTGGTATTGGCTATCTTTCTGGCGGTTACGCTGTCGCTGGCCCAGATTTCACCGGCATATGCCGCAAGCCTGCCTGCCGAAATCAACAAACAGTTCACTCCCCTGCAGATCGATACAGGCGGCGTTTCCATTTTGAAGATTACCATCTTCAATCCAAACATATACCCTCTGACTAATGTAGCCTTCACCGATAATTTGGTTGGCGTGCAGCCGGGATTGTTCATCGCCGATGCAGGTCTGGTCAGCAATTCTTGCGGGGGGTCTATCACAGCCACCCCGGGGGCAAATTCAATTACCCTATCCAACGGCGGTGTTCCCGCACAAACCACAGTTCCCGGGCAATGCTCCATTGAAGTGGCGGTCAGTTCCGTTACAGAAGGCAACTTGATCAACACCATCCCCGCGCATAACCCGCCGACGGCAGTTGGGTTAACCGCCACCGGCGCAGAGGGCGCTATCACCAATACTTCTCCCGCCAGCGCCACGATCTCGGTGATTGCAGTAGACCCGCCCTCGATGTCCAAAGTTTTCAACCCCAACACCATCTATGTGGGCGGCACCAGCCAGTTGACGATCCGCATTAACAACAACGATCCAGACACCAACCTGACGAATGTTTCCTTTACCGATAACCTTCCCACTGTAAGCATCCCCACACCGGGAAATATGGAACTTGCGAACCCGGTCTCTGCCTCGATGACCGGCTGTGGAGCTGGCGCTGCCCTGGTCGCCAACCCCGGTGGCACCAGTTTTTCTTTTAGCGGCGGGACCATTACTCCGGCGGTGGATTGCATCATCCGTGTAAATGTGACCGGCGACAGCGGCGTATACACCAACACCATCCCGGCGGGGCCAGGTGGTCCCGGTTCCTTGCGCACACAACAGGGCGTGACCAACAGAGGTCCTATTTCGGCGGATTTGAACATCCAGCCGGTAAATATTTCCAAAGCCTTTGCGCCTACCACCGTGGACGCCGGCGATACCGCCATCCTAACCATCACCCTGCAAAACCCAACCAATGCGCCCTACACCGGAGCAAGCCTGAGCGATGTGATGCCGGCAGGGCTGACGGTACTCGCTTCGCCCGTCCCAACAACAACCTGCGGGGCGGGGATTGTCACCATTCCTTCCGCAGACACCATCAGCATGACCGGCGGAACCGTCCCTGCCAGGCCCTCTCCCAGCGCACTGGGAACCTGCACCGTCACCGCAACCGTCCAGGCAGCCTTGAGCGCCACCGGCACCCTGACGAACAATATCCCTCCCGGAGCTTTTTCGGCCAATGGCGGCGCTGCGCAAAACATCGATACTGCCGAAGCAGACCTCGTCATAACCCCGGCATTAACAGCCGCAAAATCCTATGCCGCGCCGTACGTCATTGGGTTGGGCGGCACGAACCTTGTCACCATCACACTGTTCGACAACAGTTCCACACCGTTTACCGATGTCGATTTCTCGGATGACCTGCCAGTCGGTTTAACTGTGGCCACCACGCCAACCGCGCCCGCCAACCCCACCACTTCCTGCGGCACAGGAACGGTGACATACGACACCGACACGGTCACGCTTGCAAATGGGACAATTGACGCAAATTCATCCTGCACTGTCACATTTTATGTCACAAGCAATACTCCGGGCAGTGGCAATACTTATGAAAACACACTCCCCAGCGGAAGCATCTCAGCCTGCACGACAGGGCTGGGATGTGTGGGCAACGGATCCTCTGTGGATACTCCGGCCGACCTGATGGTGGTTAACGCAAGCAACCTCCCGCTCGAAGTGGGTAAAATCTTCGTCCCTTCTTCGTCCACGGGAACCGGCAGCCGCGTAACCATCACCATCGCCGCGCCTTTGGATATCGGCGTAAATGGCATCAACCTGACCGACACCCTGCCGGCAGGAATGACCGTCTCCACAACGCCAGCCGTTACCACCACCTGCCCGGGAGGAACAGCGCGCGTAACCGCCACGCCGGGCAACAACCAGATCGTTTTTGCAAACCTTGGCACCGACCCATTGCTTGCGGCGGGTGGCAGTTGCTCCATTTCAGTGAATGTCCTGGCGGGCCCGGGAAAGTACGATAATGATATCCCCACCGGCGCAATTACCACAGCACAGGGCCGGACGAATGAATTGGATGCCGCCACCGCCACCCTCAGCCTGACCAGCATGACCATACGCAAGGCGTTCTACCCGGATACGATTCAGGCAAACGGGAAATCCACGCTGACAATCGCCATCGAGAATTCATCCACCACAGCGCTGCAAAATCTTTTCGTTCTCGACGCTTTGCCCGGCGACCTCAACAATGGGGTGGTGATTGCCAACCCGACAAATCATGTCACAACCTGTGGGGGAACATTCAACCCTTCGGCAGGGAGTCAGACCATCCAACTTACCGGCGGCACAGTGCCCGCCCGGGCTGGAAGCGTCAATGGCATCTGCACCATCACGCTGGATGTGCAAGGCAAAGATTCCACGCCTACGACATCCAGCTCACATGTTAACCAAATCCCAGTTGTCAACGTCACCGCCACAGTCGGCGCGTTGGGACCAACCATCCAACCGCTTTCTCCGGCAAACGATACGCTCAACATCCGCAACTTGAAGATCGGCGTGGTGAAGGGCTTCGACCCTGTTCTGGTCTATGGCGGCGCAACTTCCACCATGACCGTCCGTCTGATTAATCCCAACGATGTGCTGTTGACCGGCGTCCAATTCACCGACAACATGGCATCCATCTCCCCCGGCATCATTCTGGCAGACCCGCCCATGTTCAATACCGGCACCTGCGGCGGGACGCTCAGCGGCGCAGCGGGCGCCTCCTCGTTTTCTTTCAGCGGCGGCATTCTGTATCCCGACTATACCTGCGAACTCACCCTGCGGGTGGTCATGAACGTAAATGGCAACCGCACCAACAGAATCCCTGTCGGAGCTGTGACCACCTTCAACGGCGTCAGCACCGACCAGCCCACAGAGGCTTCGCTCACCAACCTGCCGGGCTTGAGCGTCGTCAAGATGTTCAACCCGAATCCGGTCAACATCAACGAGGTTTCAACGCTCACCATCTCCATCTCCAACACCAGCAACGTGCCGGTGGTCAACATGGGTTTGCTCGACAACTTCCCCACCCTGCCCGACGGACTGGTAGTTGCAGGCTCACCCAATTACCTTGCCAGCAACAACTGCACCAGCAGCGGCGCTCCGGCAACACTAATTGCCACTGCCGGCAGCGACTTCATCCGTTTGACAGGCGGCAGCCTGCAAGGGATGGGCAACCCGAGCTCTTCATGCGTCATCCAGGTCAATGTCATTTCGGCAAGTCCAGGCGCGTTTGAAAACATCATTCCCGTTGGCGGCGTGACCGCCGACGGCGGGATACAAAACAACAATCCCGGCTCCGACACCCTGCGCGTCGGAAGCTTATACAGCCTCGGCAACCGCGTCTGGCTGGATACGGATAATGACGGGGCGATTGATGCCAGTGAAGTGGGCGTGGACAAAGTAACGGTTCAACTTTATTCCGCCGATGCCGGAGGCAATCCCACTGGTCCCGTCCGCGGCACCAAGGTCACCGACCAGGGCGGTTATTATCGCTTCGACGACCTGGAGCCCGGCAACTATGTGGTTGTGATTCCTGCCAGCCAGTTTGCGGCAGGCGCGCCACTGGCTGGCTATTGGAGCACCGGAACTTCCATTAATGCCAGCAATACGCCAAGCGACAGCACGGCTACCGACCCGGACAATAATGTGGACAGCGACGAAAATGGTTTAACTCAAACCAGCGGCGCATTCAGCGGGGCAGTCATCAGCAACGCCGTCACATTAGGGCTGCCCGCCAGCGGCGGAGAGCCCACCAACGACGACGATGCTCCGCTTGCCAACCCCTTTGGCGAAGCGGCAGACGATTACAGCAATCGCACAGTAGACTTCGGTTTCTACCGCGTCTCGGTTGGAAACCTGATCTTCCTCGACTCGAACGCAAATGGAACTTATGATTCCGTCGACCAGGTTCTTCCGGGCGCAACTGTACAGCTATTTGCCAGCAACGGAACAACCGAGATCAACGTCGGGCCCGATGGAATTTTGGGAAGCGCCGACGACGCGGCCGGCGTGGTCGTTTCAGATATCGACGGAAATTATCTCTTCGATGGTCTTGCCGCCGGAAATTACATCATCAAGGTCACACCGCCGGTCGGAGGCTACACCAGCACAGTGGATTCAGCCGATACTACGACGCCAAACTCCAACATCAACAACAACGACAACGGCGTCGGCGCAGGCGCGGGACAAGTCTCCAGCAATGCAGTGACGTTAACCCCAGGCTCCAGCGGCGCGCAAAATCAAAACACCACCGACAACTCCACCGGCTCCACCTACAATCCCACGATGGACTTCGGTTTCCTGCTATACAGCCTCGGCAATCGCGTCTGGTTCGATACCAACAACAACAATCTCATCGATGGAGCAGAAGTCGGCGCCGGCGGGGTCTTTGTGACGCTCTACCGCGACGACGGAGACGGCGTTTACGATGCGGGCGATTCCTATGTCGGCTACGATATCACCGACAGCAACGGCTATTATCGCTTCGACGACCTGCCCGCCGGCGACTATGTGGTGGTCATCCCCAATGACAACTTTACCAGCGGCGGATATTCGGCCCTGACTGGATATTGGAGCAGCGGCACACTCATGGATGCCGCCGGCAACCTCAACGACAGCACCGCCGCCGATCCAGATAACGACACAGACAGCGATGAGAACGGTCTCACCACTTTCTCCAGCGCTACAATCACCTCCGCCAATCCAATTAGCCACGTCTCCACGCTGGCAATCACACTTGGCGGGATCCCCAGCGAGCCCAGCGGTGAAACCGCCCCCAACGGACAAGGCACGATTGACAACCATGCCAACATGACCGCAGACTTCGGCTTCTATCGCGCCGCCGTCGGCAACCTGATATTTGTCAACGGCGAAGCTTCCGGCGTCGACGATGGTGATTATGATGCAGGGGTGGACAATCCCCTTGCAGGCGCGGTGATAACCTTGTATGCCGAAGATGGCGTAACGCAAATCCCCACCGGCTCAGATGGCATCCTCGGCGACGGGCTCGACAACCTGACCGGCATCACCACCGCCGCAAGCGGGCTTTACTCCTTCAGCGGTTTGCCTGCAGGGAACTATATAGTCAAAGTCACACCGCCTGCCGGGTACTCCAGCATCGTGGATACAGCCGCCCCCTCTGATACAACCGACCCCGACACAAACACCGATAACAACGACAACGGCATCGGCACCACTGTCGGACAGGTTTCCAGTGAGACTTTGACCATGGCTCCCGCCATCGAAATCCTTTCCGCCTCTCTCACCCAAGACAATACCACCGGAACCACCACAGACACCAGCGTAGACTTCGGGTTCACCTCCCCCACTTACAGCCTCGGCAACCGCGTCTGGTTCGATACGGATAACAACGGCTCGATTGACACGGGCGAAAGAGGAGTCAATGGCGTCGTCGTCGAACTATACCGGGATACAAACGCTGACGGCGTATACAGCGCCGGCGATACCTTCATTACTTCCGCAACCACTGCCGCAATCAGCGGCGTCAACGGCTATTATCGATTCGATAATTTGACAGCAGACGATTACGTAATTGTGATTCCGAACGATAACTTCACCGCTGGCGGGAATTCCACCGCCCTGGTCGGCTACTGGAGCAGCGGCACGCGCCGCGCAGATGGGACCGGCATCATAACAGACACCTTTGGTCCAGACCCCGATACCGACACCGACATTGACGATAACGGCGTCACCACCTTCACCGCTCCGGCCAACCCAGAGGAGGCAGCCGTCAGTTATGCCTCCTCAGCGGCTGTGACCCTGGGCCCTGGCTCCGCCGAACCTGTCAACGAAAACGATCCCACCGCCCCTTTCTGGCAAGGCACCGGCGACAACCGCGCCAACATGACCGTAGACTTCGGCTTCTACCGCACCCGAATCGGCGGCCTGGCCTTTGTAGACAATAACAATAACGGCATCTACAACGCTGGCGCAGGTGGAGACATTCCGCTGGAAAGCGCCATAGTCCAGTTATTTACCAGTGACGGCTCAACTCAAATTGGCGGCAACGCCACCAGCAACGCCAGCGGCAATTACTCCTTCCAAAACCTGACAGAAGGCAACTACGTAATCAAGATCACGCCGCCGGCGGGCTATGCCAGCGCCACCGATACAGCGGGCAGTCTCGATCCTGATAGCAACATCAACAATGACGACAACGGCATCGGCACAGCGTCTGGCGCTGTGATTACCAGCGGGCAGTTAACGATGACACCCGGCGAGTTCGGCGCCTCGACCACTGCCACCACCATAGACAACACCGTTGACTTTGGATTCGTACCCCGCGTCGGTATTGGCAACCGCGTCTGGTTCGATATCGGAACTGGCGCAGGCGGCGTTGCCAATGACGGCATCCTGAATGGAACGGAAGCCGGTGCGCCAAACGTTACCCTCCAACTCTACGGTTTGGGCATCGACGGAATTTCCTACACAAGCGACGATAATCTGGTTGCCACAACCACTACTTCCGCCGTGGTCGGACAGGAAGGCTACTACATATTTGATAATCTCTACGCCGGACAATACTATGTAAAGATACCTGCCAGTGAATTCAATTTGGGCGGCGGCTTGTACGGTTACGTCTCCTCAGTTGGCAACGGCGGACCGAACGATGATGATGACCAGGATGCCGATGAAAACGGCATCGATGGCGTTGCCCGTGATTCATTATCCACAAATGGTATTGCCACTCCGGTCTACACCCTCGCCCCAAATACCGAGCCGATTGCAGATATTGACACCAACTATACCGGGACACTGGGCGATGCCAGCGTGAACCTCACAGCAGATTTCGGCTTTGTGCAATTGGTTGCCATCGGCAATCGCATCTGGATCGACGATGGCGCGGGAGGCGGCGCGGCAGATGATGGAATTCAGCAGACTGGAGAAGTTGGCGTCAACGGCGTACGCGTGGAACTTTATCGCCAGGGTCAAACACCGGGCACAGACACGCCCGTGGCGTGGGTCAACACCAGCGGCAGCGGGGACTATGTCTTCGACAACCTTGTCCCCGGCAATTACTTCGTTCACATTCCTGCCAGTCAATTTGCCTCCGGCGCACCGCTCGATGGTTACATCTCCAGCACAGATACCACCGCCAAGAACGAAACCTCAGATCAAGATCAGGATGAAAACGGCATCGATGCCGTGAGCGTTGCCACCGCGCCTGTTACGGCTGGCGTATCCTCGAACATTTTCAACCTGACTGTGGGCGGCGAAACCACCAGCGACGATGAAGCCGCCTACAGCGGCAGTCTCGACGACGCCAACGTCAACTTCACAGCAGATTTCGGCTTCGCGGCAAAGGTTGCTCTCGGCAACCTCGTCTGGCTCGATAATGGCGCGGGGGGCGGGACCGCCAACGATGGAATCAGCAACGGGACGGAGCCTGGCGTGCCCAATGTGGATGTATACCTGTACCTCAGTACCCAGACTGCGGGCGATGTCCCGTTCCGTTTCACTACTACCGACGCCAACGGGCGTTACATCTTCGATAACCTGCAACCCGGACAATATTTCGCCTGGATTCCCGACACAGAGTTCAACTCCGGCCAGCCGCTCTTCAACCTGCTTTCCAGCCCGGGCAACGGCGGCCTGAACGATGACGACGACCAGAATGCCGATGAGAACGGCATCGACCAATCCAACCCATCCACCACCGGCATCAGCAGTCCAATCTATACGCTGGCAGTCAACACCGAGCCTGCGGCAGATGATGATACCGGCTACAACGGCGCGCTCGATGATAACAACGTCAACCTCACCGCCGACTTCGGATTTACCGAACTGGTCGCCATCGGCAACCGCATCTGGTTCGACACCGACAACAACGGCATCCTGGATGGCGGCGAGTTTGGCGCGCCAAACGGCGTGGTGGTGGAACTGCATCGCTCCTCCGACAATTTGCTGATTGCCACGACCGCCACAACCACAATCGGCGGAAACCCCGGCTACTATCAGTTCGACAATCTCACACCCGGCTCCTACTACGTCCAAATTCCCGCCAGTGAATTTGCCTCTGGCAGGCCTCTCAACGGCTATGTTTCCTCTCTGGGAGGCGGCGCGGCGGGCGATAACGATGATCAGACCGCTGATGAAAACGGTGTCGACGCGAACCCGCTCACGGCTGGAATCCGCACCCCCGGCTACAACCTCCAGCCGAATACCGCGCCAACCACCGATGAACATGCCGGTATCTACGCCGGTAATCTCGACAACGACAATGTCAACTTCACAGCAGACTTTGGCTTCACTCAACTCGTCGCCATCGGCAACCGTATCTGGTATGACATCGGCGGCGGCGCGGGCGGAGTCGCCGACGATGGAATCCAAAACGGCAGCGAAGCGGGCGCGTCCGGCGTCACTGTGCAGTTATACCGTCAGGGACAAATTCCCGGCACGAATGCGCCTGTTGCGACCACCACAACCAATGCCGGCGGCAATTACGTTTTCGATAATCTCAACCCCGGCAACTATTTCGTCCATATCCCTGCCAGCATGTTCGACGCCACGGCTCCCAGCCCGCTACAGGGATTCCTCTCCAGCACCGACACTGCCGCCAAAGATGAAACCACAGATGAAGCAGACCGTACCGCGCCCATCAACCCAGCCTACGGCGATGAAAATGGCATCGATGTGGCCAACCTCGCGGCGAACGGCAGCAGCAGCAACGTCTTCAACCTCCAGCCAAACATCGAGCCGATCGACGACGATCAGACTCCCTACAGCGGCTATCTCGATAATGACAACGTCAATTACACCGCCGACTTCAGCTTCCTCAACATCGTTGGCATAGGCAATCGTGTTTGGCTGGATACCGGCACGGGCGGCGGCATAGCCAACAACGGCATTCAAGATGGCACGGAACCAGGCACGGGCGGCGTACTAGTAGAACTCTACCTCGGCACGCAGACCCCCGGCGTGGATACTCCGCTGGAATTCACCACCACCGACATCAGCGGCTACTACGTCTTCGACAATTTGCTGGCAGGGACTTACCTGGTCCACATCCCCGCCAGTAACTTCGACCAAGTTACCGACGCGCTCTACGGTTATTACTCCACCGAAGGCAACGGCACAGATGAAACCATCGATCACCTCGGCCTGGGCGGCGATGAAAACGGCATAGACCAGCCCAACCCGGCCGTCAGCGGCATTACCAGCACGCCCTATCTCCTCTCTGCCAACAGCGAGCCGACAAGCGATGACGATACCGGCTACACTGGCGTCCTCGACGACAACGATGTGAACTTCACTGCCGACTTCGGCTTCGTGCAAAAGTATTCGCTTGGCAACCGCGTCTGGTTCGATACGAACGACAACGCGCTCATGGATACAGGCGAAGCCGGCATCGACGGCGTACAGGTTCAACTCTACCGCGCCGGTGCAGGCGGGAACCCAACCGGCGCAGTCATCGCCACCGACGTCACCGCCAACGGCGGCTATTACCTGTTCGACAATATCTACTCAGGCGAATACGTGGTCGTGGTCGCCGCCGACAACTTCACCGACAGCGGCGCGGCAGATACATACAAAGCCCTCGCAGGGTATTGGTCATCGCTGACCACCATCAGCGCGGCGGGTGTACCGACCGAGAATCCGGCGCTCACTCCCGATCCGGACGACAACGGCGCAGACGGAATCGCAAATACCGGCGACGATGATATTGACCTGGACGACAACGGCACACGCACCACGCTTGCCGGATTTAACGGCGCGGTACTCTCCAAGCCGGTCATCATTGGACCCAGCGGCGACACCGAACCCACCAACGAAAATGCGGCCCAAAAAGAAAGCGGCATCGGCGATGGGTCGCAGCCCAACGGGCGTTCCAACCTCAAGGTGGATTTCGGCTTCTACAAACTCAGCGTCGGCGACCTGGTCTTCAGCGACGGCAACAAGGATGGAACCTACATCGCGGCAGATGATGCTCCCCTGTCAGGTGTGACTGTCCACCTCTTTTCCGCAGACGGCTCAACCGAAATCCTTGTCGGGGCTGATGGAAAACTCGGCACCGCCGATGATGGCGGGGGCGGAATACCCACCACCAACGCGAGCGGCTTATACCGCTTCGATGGCTTGCCCGCCGGCAATTACATCATCCGTGTGGATGCGCCCATCGGAACCAGCAGCACCATCGACAACGGCTCGCCCGCCATGCAATCGGACAACGACAACCCGAACGCTAACCTGAACAACAATGACAACGGCGACGGTACAGGCAGTGGCGTAGTTTCCTCCGCCGCCGTCACCCTCACGCCGGGCGCGGCTGGGGCGCAGAGCCAAAACGTCATCACCAATGGCGACGGCAACACCCACAACCCAACAATGGACTTCGGCTTTGTCCCCGCTTTCTCGCTCGGCAACCGCGTCTGGTTCGACACCAACAACAATGGCGTTATGGATGCCGGCGAGGTGGGGATTAACAACGTTTTGCTCGAAGTATACACAGCCGATGCCGGTGGCAACCCCACAGGCGTGGCACTCGGGACGGCTACCAGCGCAAACGGTGGCTACTATCTGTTCAACCCGCTTCCAGCGGGGAACTATGTGGTCATGGTCACCGCGGCTAACTTCGGCGGAGTCCTGAACGGCTACTGGTCTTCGGGAATATCCCGCGCCGACAACGGCAGTCTGAGCGAAGCCAACTCGCCCAACCCCAACAACGACACCGACCTGGATGACAACGGGATGCACACGGCGCTCGCAGGGTTTAGCGGCGCGGTACTCTCCAAGCCCGTCACGCTCGGTCCCAACCCGACAGAACCCACCAATGACGATGACCTCGACGCCAGCCTGCCCGATGCCGATCGCCAGGGGCAACCCGACAGCCGCGGCAACATGAGCGTCGACTTCGGCTTCTACACCATCACCCTGGGCAGTTCCGTCTGGGATGACGCGGATAACAACGGCAACACGAATGGCGGAACAGAAATCGGCATTGACGGGGTGGATGTGCAATTGTGGTCGGCAGACGGCTCGACGATGTTTGACTCCACCACCACAGTCGGCGGCGTATACGCCTTTACAGGGCTATCCGCTGGCAATTACCTGGCGCGCATCCCCAACACTGAATTCGAAACTGTTGGCACGCTGGTCAATTACATGTCCAGCACTGGAACCGGACTGACCACTCCCATCAGCCTCGGCGTTTACGAACCCGCCCCCGATGCAGACGTGAACCTCGCCGACGAAGACGACAACGGCACGGAAACAGGCGGAACTCTGGGCGCAGGCGGATACATTCAAACCGCCGTCGTCACCCTGACTGCCGGTGCGGAGGCTTCTTCCAATAACGCGAATGGCAGCACCTCGGAGCCTCGCGTAGACTTTGGCGTCTTCTCGCTCCCGCCGGGGTACATCCATCAACCGTTGATTGGCATCGCCAAGAATCTGGTCTCCGCCCCGGTGGAAGTCTCGCCGGGAACTTATCAGGTTGTCTACGATATTTACGTCGAAAACATGGGCGACACCCCGCTGGACAACATCCAAGTGACAGAAAATCTGGGCGCCACCTTCCCCGCTCCCAACGGCGCCTCGGTGGTTTCGCTCACCGCCACCGGGTTTACGGTTAACCCCGCCTACAGCGGCAGCGGCAGTTTGCTGACTGGCACAGATTCCCTCATGGTTGGCGGCAGTGGAATAATCCGCCTCACCATCAACGTCATCCCCTACGCCACAGGACCGTTCGACAACACAGCCATCGCCAGTGGAACCAACACCTTCGGCGGGGCAAGAGTCACCGATGATTCTCAGGACGGAACCAACCCCGACTTCAATGGCAACGGCGATCCAACTGATGACAACGCCCCAACACCGGTGAGTTTTGGCCCTGCCCTCTTCGACCCGCCCATCGGCTACAAAACATTCAACGCCGCCGGTTTGCCGTTACTCGAATGGACAATGATCTGGATCAACAGCACCAACATTGCAGCAGTCAATGCCAGAGTCAGTGACCCAATTCTCGCCGGCGCCACCTACTTTGCCAGCGGAGCAACCAGCGGTTTCGCTGTCCCGGTGGGCGCGCCGGCAGGTTCTACCAATATTGGCGTCTCCTGTACTTCGCCAGGCGCAGCCACAACCACGACCCTCTGCTACTATGAAAAAGGTTCCACCGCCACCGATCTGGGACGAATCGTCTGGGAAGGCACCCTCGGCCCAGACCTTGGTCACACGACCACCGATTCGGCCGTCAACGAGTTGTATATCACATTCCGCGTGGAAGTTCCCTCGGATGTAAACGCAGTTTACAACCAAGCGACCATTGACGTCGACCGCAATGGAGACAACTTATTCCAGGCTGCGGCGGGCGGCGTTCCCAATGAACTTTCGGTGGCAAGCGGCCAGGGAATTTGGGTGCGGCAGGATAAAAACATCGACGGCAGCGACGAACGGGAAGGCGCGCGGGCAAAGCGGTTGCCTGCCACCGGCTTCGCTCCCAATGTGGTTACGGCTCTGCCCAAACAGCCTGCCGAGTTGAAATATGCCGAAACAGGCGGCATCCAAATTGAGATTCCAAAGTTGGGGATCAAGACCAATGTCACCGGCATTCCGCAGGCAAAGGATGGCACATGGGATGTAACCTGGCTCTGGAACCAGGCAGGCTGGCTGCAAGGGACCGCATACCCCGCCACAACAGGCAACAGCGCCATCACGGGTCATGTCTACCTGCCAAACGGCGAACCGGGCATCTTTGTCGATCTCCATACCCTCTCCTATGGCGACAAAATCACCCTCCGCGCCTACGGGCAGAAATTCACCTATGAAGTTCGAGAGAACAAAGCAGTGAAACCTGCCGACGTTTCCGTCCTCAACCGCATTAGCGGAACCTGGATCACCCTGATTACCTGTCAGGGCTACAACGAAGCCAGCAACAGCTACGCCTCACGCGTGGCGGTACAGGCCGTCTTGCTGAAAGTTGAAACCGATCAACAGACGACCAACGAAAAGTCCAATTCGAGGTGACGCGCTTTCATCACAAAGGCGGTTTGGCGAAAACCAGACCGTCTTTGTTTTATGTTTCTTTCACTGTATAATCATCCCAACGGGAGACCACAAAAGATGAGACCACTCAAAATTTTCCTCTGCCATGCCACTGAAGATAAACCCCAGGTGATAGAGTTGCACAACCTGTTGATCAAACAAGGCGCCGACCCCTGGCTTGATTCCGAAAAGATCCTGCCCGGACAAGAATGGAACTTCGAAATCAACAAGGCGCTGGATGAATCGGATGTGATCCTGCTCTGCCTCTCGAAGAGGTCAGTCAGCAAGGAAGGCTACGTCCAAAAGGAAATCCGCATTGCGCTTGACCGCGCGCTGGAAATGCCCGAGGGGCGCATCTTCCTCATCCCCGTCAAACTCGAAGAATGCGCCCTGCCGCAGAGAATCAGTTCCTATCAGTGGGTCGACCTGTTCAACGCAAACGGCATGGGAAAACTAATCCAGAGCCTTAACCTGCGCGCCAGCCAGGTAGACGCCCACCCCCTCTCGAAAGACGGCGCCGCACCAATCGTCAAAAAATCAACCCCGAAGCAAAAACCACGCCAGGAAGGCGGCATCAATATTCAAGGAAATGTCAGCGGCAGCAATATCGTCATCGGAAACAACAACAAAATAAACAACGGGTAACCTCTCCCCTTTAAAAACAAAGCCCCCGAGTCGATCTCGAGGGCTTTATTTCTTTTTTGGAACGCAGACTTTAGCCTGCCCTGGAATTGCGAACCGAACTCCGCATTCCAGGATAGACTACTGACAACTGATTACTGTCTTACTTCGCTTCCTTCTCCGCCGCAGTCAGCGACTCTTCGAAAATCTTCAAACCTTCGTCCATTTCAGATTTGGTGATGCAAAGCGGGGGCGCAATGCGAATGACACTCTTGCCGCAAGATAACATCAGCAGTCCACGCTCGAAGCCATGTTCGACAACCTGCTCCGTGAGTTCGCCCGCAGGTTCCTTTGTCTCGCGGTCTTTGACAAATTCCACGCCGATCATCAGACCCTTGCCGCGCACATCGCCGATGCTGGGATGCC
>CAILWD010000527.1 GCA_903837815.1 uncultured Chloroflexota bacterium
CGCTCATCGAAGACCCCTCGATGTTGATGATGTACATATAAAATACGACCATCGCAAAAAACTTTCTTGAAAAAACATACCCGCCGGCTCAATGAACCGGCGGGTGATTTTTAAGCGTTTTGAGGGGAAAACTACAAACCCTTACTCAGATGATAGTACAGATCGTTCCAGCGCAGTTTGTCCTTGAACTCATTCACTCTGGTGGTTTCGTCGATGAGCATAAACTCGATGCCAGCCATTTCAGCGAAGTCCTGCAATTGCTCTGCAGTGACCGAATAACTGAAACTGGTGTGATGCGCTCCGCCGGCATAAATCCACGCGGCGGCGGCGACTTTGAGGTTTGGACGCGGCAGCCAGAGGGCGCGGGCAACGGGCAGGTTGGGGAGCGGCGCGTCGGTTGGGACGACATCCACGACGTTGGCAACCATGCGGAAGCGTCCGCCCATGTGCATCATAGACGCGCCGATGGCGGGTCCCGTGTTCGAGTCGAAGATCAAACGGACGGGGTCAGCCTTGCCGCCAATCGAAAGTGGCAGGATTTCGAGCCTGGGTTTGTTCGAGGCAATCGATTCACAAATCTCCAGCATGTGCGCGCCGAGGACTTTGTCGCCAGTGGCGCTGAAATGGTAGGTGTAATCTTCCATGAAGCTGACGCCGCCCTTCAAGCCCGCGCTCATCACCTTCATGGCGCGGACGAGGGCGGAGGTCTTCCAGTCGCCTTCCGCGCCGAAACCGTAGCCATCGCGCATCAAACGCTGGACAGCCAGACCGGGCAGTTGCGCCAGTCCGTGTAAATCTTCGAATGTAGTTGTGAAGGCTTTGAAGTTTCCAGCCTCGAGGAAGTTGCGCATCCCAACTTCGATGCGCGCGCCTTCGCGCAGGGAGGTATGTTTTTCTCCGCCGGGCTTCAAGGTGGGGACGACCTCGTATTCGTCGAGGTAGGTCTTGACCATCTTGTCCACATCGGCATCACTGGCATCTTTGACAGCCTTGACCAAATCTCCAATTCCGTAGCCGTAAACTGAATAGCCAAGTTGAATCTGCGCCTGGACCTTATCGCCTTCGGTAACGGCCACGTCGCGCATGTTGTCGCCAAAGCGGGCGACCTTCGCGCCCTGCCAGTCCGCCCATGCGGCGGCGACGCGCGCCCACGACCCCAGTTTGGCTTGCACGTCATCATCCTGCCAGTGGCCGACGACCACCTTGCGGTCAATCCGCAGTCGACTGCCGATGAATCCGAACTCACGGTCGCCATGCGCCGCCTGGTTGAGATTCATGAAGTTCATGTCGATCTCAGCCCAGGGGATTTCGCGGTTGTACTGGGTGTGCAGGTGCGCGAACGGTTTCTTGAGCAGGTTCAGTCCCGCAATCCACATCTTGGCGGGCGAGAAGGTGTGCATCCAGGTGATGAGACCGATGCAATTCTTGGCAGAATTGGCTTCGAGGCATAAATCGCGGATGGCTTCGGGCGTGGTCAACACAGGCTTGAAGACCACTTTCATCGGCATGTGTTTTGATGCGGTAAGCGCGGCGGCAATCTCTTTTGAATGTTCTGCCACGGTTTCGAGAGTCTTGGGCCCATAAAGATGCTGGCTTCCCGTCACAAACCAAACTTCATATTGATTCAGGTCGATCATGATTGCGTCTCCTTGTTTATCTTATCTCTGACCGTGGACGATGGACAGTGCATCGTTGTTCATCGTCTACGACCTATTGTCCGTAATAGGCGTTCTTTCCATGCTTTCTGAGGTAGTGCTTATCCAATAATTCCTGTTGCATGGCCTGAATTCCAGGTTCGAGCATCATGGCGTGGAAGTTCATGAATGCGACCTCTTCCAATACCACAGCGTTGTGGACTGCGTCCATGGGGTCTTTGCCCCAGGCGAAGGGACCGTGGCTGTAGACAAGGACTGCTGGAACGGCGTCGGGGTCTTTCTCGCGGAAAGTCTCCGCAATCACCAGACCAGTTTCCTTTTCGTACTCGCCTTCGATTTCGGCTTTGGTCATCTTTCGAGTGCAGGGAATTTCTCCGTAAAAATAATCGCCGTGCGTTGTGCCAAGCGCCATGATGCCGCGCCCGGCCTGTGCAAAGCTGGTTGCCCATCGGCTGTGGGTGTGAACAATGCCGCCGACGTTGGGAAACGCCTTGTAAAGTTCGATGTGGGTTGCGGTATCGGAAGAAGGCTTCAAACTTCCTTCCACCTTCTTGCCCGTTGCCAACTCCACGATCACCATGTGCTCCGCCTTCATCTCTTCATAGGAAACGCCCGAAGGTTTGATGACCACCAGCCCCTGAGCGCGGTCGATTCCCGAAACGTTTCCCCAGGTAAAGGTGACAAGTCCATGCCTGGGGAGCAGGAGGTTCGCTTGAAATACTGTTTCTTTGAGTTGTTCGAGCATGGTTCCTCGTTAAGTAGACAGGTAAACAAGTACACAGGTAAGACTTGTTTACTTGTCTACGTGTGTACCTAAACTTACCTCATCCCATCCACCGCCGCTCTTTCGATGGCAAGTCCCTTCTTGTAGCGTTCCATAAACGTCGCAAAGCCTTCGACATCCTTCGCATCGGGAGCAATGGTCGAGCCTTTCTCGCCCGCGAATACCTTGTTCGAGAGGTAGGCATCCAAAGACTCGCCGCTTGACTTTTTCA
>CAILWD010000528.1 GCA_903837815.1 uncultured Chloroflexota bacterium
AAGCCCGTGAGCTGAAATCCGCCGATGAAGTGATGGCAGCCCTTGCCGCAGACCAGGTCGCCATCGAACAGCCCGGCGTGGTCATCAACATGCCCTTTGTCGTTTGGGACGGCGGGAAGAGATAAATTTACAGCGTAGGGGCGACCCGCCCATTTTTATCAAGTAGCTTTATAAACCTTGAAGGGTCGCCCCTGCTGATATTGAGGCTGAATGAACACAAACAAAAAATTTGACCCCGTCATTATAATTTTCGTCGGCATTGTCGTTCTCGTCATTGCCCTTGTCATGGTCATGTTCCCCGCTGGCGCAAGCGGCGCCGGCGCGATGAGTCAACTTATGGTTGCATTCGTCACGGGGCTGACCACTGGCGGGTTGAGTTGTCTCGCGGTGCAGGGCGGACTGCTTGCCAGTTCCCTTGCCCATCAAATCGAGCAGGATTACGCGGCGCAGGTCACGCAGAAGAAATCGCTTCGCGCCAACAGCGCCCTGCCCATCTTTCTTTTTCTCGTTGCCAAACTTGCCGCCTACACTTTGCTTGGCGCGCTCCTCGGGTTGCTTGGCTCCTACCTCACCCTTAGCCCGTTCACCCGCGCCCTGTTGATGGTCGCCATCGGTGTCTTCATGATCGGCAACGCCCTGCGGATGTTCAACGTTCACCCCATCTTCCGCTACTTTTCCATCGAGCCGCCGAAGTTCATCACACGCTATATCCGCCGCACTGCCAAAGGTGGTACGGGCGGGTCTGAGACCCGCCCCGACACGTTCACGCCGATTTTTCTGGGCTTGCTCACGGTTTTCATCCCCTGCGGCGTGACCCAAGCCATGATGGCAACCGCCCTCGGCACGGGCAGCGCGGCAATGGGCGCGGCGTTGATGTTCGCCTTCACGCTTGGCACAAGCCCGGTATTCTTCATCATCGCCTACCTCGCCACCGAACTCGGCGCGAAACTCGAAAAATTCTTCATGCGATTTGTGGCAGTCGTCGTTTTGATTTTGGGATTCGTCACCCTCGACGGCGGACTCAACTTGATGGGCTCCCCGCTCTCGTTTCAGAATCTAACCCGAAGCTGGCTGCCCGCCCAAGCCGAGTCCCAGCCCGCAGCGGAGTCTGCTCCACAGCCTGCCGCCGGTGAACTCGTCCTCAACGTCGAAAACGGCGGATATTCCCCATCCACTCTCAAAGCCCCCGCCGGCAAAGATTTGACCCTCAATCTCGTCACCGACCAGACCTATTCCTGCGCCCGCGATTTTGTCATCCCTGACCTCGATTTTTATCAACTGCTTCCAGACACTGGAACCGTACAGGTTAATATCCCGGCGCAGGAGAAGGGGAGCGAGTTATTCTTTACCTGTTCGATGGGCATGTATACGGGACAGATTGTGTTCGAATAAATGACCGTGGACGACAGACCACGGTACATTGTCAAGGAAAACTTATGACCAGGAAAACCTTTAAAATCCCCGACATGACTTGTTCCAACTGCGCGATGAAACTCGAATCCCTTGAGGACGATCTCGAAGGGGTGAAGCGGGTTGACGCCAGTTATCACAAACTGCAAATGGTTGTCGAGTATGATGAGACCAAATTAACCGAGGAGCAAATTATTGCGGCGGTGGAAAAAAAAGGTTATACAGCGGTAACGATATAGCCGCAGTGGTAAAACTCGGAGCGTTTTTATTCCGTCGGGCGTTGTCTTTTCCCAAAATTTGTTCTATACTATCGCCATCCTAAAAAACGGCAGTGAGAATATGGAACCAACCAAGATTGGGCGTTATGAGGTCGAGAAGGAATTGGCGCAGGGCGGCATGGGCATCATTTTCCTTGCCAGAGATCCCTATATCCAGCGGCAGGTCGTGATCAAAGTCTTGATGTATAGCCGTACGCTGGATGTCGTGTACCGCGATTATTTCCAGCAGGAAGCCGAAGTGATTGCCGCGTTGGAGCATCCATGCATTGTCCCTATTTATGATTTTGGCTGGTATGGGGAACAGCCCTATATTGTCATGCGGCACATGGGGGGCGGCTCGCTTGCCGACCGCCTGCAAAAAGAGGAACTCAAACAGACTCAGATTGCGCATATTTTCAAGCGCCTTGCCGAAGCGCTGGATGCCGCTCACGCCCGAAACATCATCCATCGCGACGTGAAACCTTCGAACTTTCTTTTCGATTCGACAGGCGATATTTTCCTCTCCGATTTTGGCATTGCAAAATCGAGAACGGTGAAGGATGACGATGGAACCTGGCTGGTCGGCACGCCCGCCTACATGAGTCCAGAACAGGTGCTTGGCAATCCGGTGGATGGCCGCTCCGATGTGTACGCCCTGGGAATTGTCCTCTTCCGCCTGCTTTCGGGGCAACTGCCCTTCTCGAATGACTCGGTGACGGCGTTGATCAATGCCCACGTGGACATGCCCATTCCGGACATCCGCTCGGTGAAAAGCAAGGTCCCGTCGGTCTGGCAGGAGGTGGTCGCAAAGGCAATGGCAAAGGACCCGAATGACCGTTATCCCACGGCAGGCGATTTCGCGCGGGATGTGACTGAAGTCGTTTCAGGCAAATGGTACTTAAGAAAGTTGTAAACGATAAAACGCATTCCATGACCTTGTTGCCGTGGCAGCAGGGTCTTTTTTTGTAACACTCATTCAATAGGAGAATTAATGAAAAAGGGAGTTCTGTACGGAATTGGCGCGTATTTGATGTGGGGCTTCTTTCCCATCTACTGGAAACTTTTGCATGGCATCAACGCGTTTCAACTGATCAGCCACCGCATCATCTGGTCTTTCATTCTGTTGATGCTCGTGATCGTGGTAACCCGCCAGTTTGCCGACTTCCGCGCAACGACGAGATCCAAGAACCTGTGGGTGTATCTCATCGCCGCCCTGCTGATTGGCGCCAATTGGACCTTGTACGTCTGGGCGGTGAATGAAGATTATATTGTCGAGACCAGCCTGGGATATTTCATTAATCCCCTCATCAGCGTGTTGCTGGGCGTCGTCTTCCTTCGCGAACGCCTGCGGCTTGGGCAGTGGATTCCGGTTGTCCTTGCCGCGCTCGGTGTGACCTACCTCACGTATGTTTATGGACGCCTGCCCTACATTGCGCTTGCGCTGGCTTTCTCCTTCGGCTTGTATGGACTGGTGAAGAAACTCTCGCCGCTTGGCTCTCTCTACGGCTTGACCGTCGAAACGGGCATCCTCTTCCTCCCTGCGGTGGGATACCTGCTCTTTGCTGAAGCGAACGGCGCTGGCGCCTTTCTCCATGCGGGAATCCGTTCGGACCTGCTGATGATCGGCGCCGGGCTGGTGACCACCGTCCCCCTGCTCATGTTTGCCTCTGCGGCGCGTTCTGTTCCGCTGTGGCTGGTTGGACTGCTTCAATACGTCGCGCCTACGCTCCAGTTTCTGATCGGCGTTTTTATTTACAAAGAACCATTCAGCCATGACCAGTTGATTGGTTTCGGAATCGTGTGGCTCGCGCTGCTTATTTTCCTTGTCGAAAACTACCTAGCCAGCCGCGCCCCCGTCGAGCCGATTCCTGAGATTGGGGAGGGATAAAAAATCCGTTTTCACACCGAACCTGCTTTGCGATAAAATTGCGCCTTGAACGCTAAAATCCATCCCGAAGACTTCAACAGCGAGGTTGCTTCGATGAGCAAAAAAATCTCCCAAAAAATCCAACAAAGTGAGGTTGCAGTTATGAGTAATAAAAAGAAAGGCGTAATTGGTATTTTGACCGGGGGCGGCGATGTGCCGGGATTGAATCCTGCCATTCGCGCTGTGACGTTTCGCGCGTTGCGTGAAGGTTATCAGGTGATCGGTATTCGCCGCGGCTGGGGGGGGTTGGTGGACATCATCCGCGATAAGGGCGCCGACAACAGCGCCAACTACCAGATTTTGACCGAGGATGTCGTCAACCGCGCCGGACGCACGGGTGGGACTTTCCTCCACTCTTCGCGTACCAACCCGGGCAAGATGAAGAAGAGCAGCGTCCCCGAACACCTGAAGGACCAGTATAAAGACGAAATCAACGACCTGACGCCGGAAGTTCTCAAAAACCTGGCTTTCCTCGGCATCGATTATATGATCCCCATCGGCGGCGATGACACGCTCAGTTACGGCGTGCGCCTCTATCAGGAAGGCTTCAAGGTCGTCGCCATTCCGAAGACGATGGACAACGATGTGCCAGGCACCGATTACTGCATTGGCTTCAGCACCTGCGTCACCCGCACCATTGCGTTGACCAACAGCCTGCGCACCATTGCCGGCTCGCACGAACGATTCCTTGTCCTCGAAGTGTTCGGACGTTATGCCGGTTTCACCGCCATGCTTCCCACCATGGCTGGAGCCGCGCACCGCTGTGTGATCCCCGAATACAAGTTCAACATCGATCATCTGACAGAACTGCTGGTGCAGGATCGCGCCAAAAACCCCAGCCGTTATTCTGTGCTGTTGATTTCGGAAGGCGCCATGTACGAAGGCGGCGAGATGGTCTTCCAGGACCGCTCGACCGACGCGTATGGCCACGCCAAACTGGGCGGCATCGGCGACCTGGTTTCGGAAAAGATCAAGGAACTTTCGCCCAAGTACAACAACGGCAGGAAAGTCGAAACCATCACCCAGAAGATCGGCTACATGGTGCGTGGCGGCGACCCCGACGCCATAGACTCGATTGTCCCGATGGCTTTCGGCAACCTGGCTCTCGACCTGGTGCTGAACAACATTCACGGCCGTTTGGTGGTTCTCAAGAACGGACGCTACGACAACGTCCCGCTCGACATCATCACCTCGACCAAGAAACTGGTCAATGTGCCGCAGTTCTATGACACTGACCGCTATCGCCCCAAGTACGAAAAGTTCGAGATGAAGCCGCTCTTCATCATGACCAGCGAAATGTAAAACGCAAGACCAAACTTCGGAAGCTTCAAAGGCCTCCGAAGTTTTTTATAAAGCGCCCGACTTGAATGTGCCTTCCCTCACAAAACGGTTGTATAATCCCAAATGTTCGGCTTATTTTGCGGCATTTGTCGTAATTCACATTTCAAGGAGAAAAAATGCACATTAATTTCGCCATGTGGCGCAAGGCATCCTGGCAACTCATCAAAATGGATGACAAGAAGGAATGGGATTCCCTCGATGTGATTTCCAAATGGCTCATCGCCACCCGCTCGGCTGTGACGATGGTCACGGTTTATTCCTGCATCATTGCGGGTATCCTTGCCGGGCGTGACCTGGCTCAAAGCGGCGGAAAATTCGACTGGCTGACCTTCATCATCGTCACCCTCGGATTGTTCATCGCTCACGGCACGAACAACATCCTCAACGATTACACCGACTTCACCCGTGGCGTGGATCAGGGCTACTACTTCCGCACGCAGTACGGCGTCCACCCGCTGGTGCAGAACTTTTGGGATAAAGCCACCTCCATTCGCTGGTTCATCGTCAGCGGCGTGCTTGCCACCCTGGCGGGCGTGTATGCCCTCTTCCATACCAATTTCTCGCTCACCACAATTTCCCTGTTCGCCTTTGGCGCCATCGTGCTCCTCGCCTATACTTATCCCTTCAAATATTGGGGGATTGGCGAATTGATGATCTTCCTCATCTGGGGACCGATCATGATCACGGGCGTCTACTTCGTCCTCACCGGCGGCTGGAACTGGAACGTAGTCCTCGCAGGCGTGCCATTCGGTTTGAGCGTGGTCAGCATCAATATTGCCAAACACATCGACAAGAGCGACGACGACCGCAAGAAGGGCGTTGGCACATTCCCCGTCCGCGCTGGCGAAGCCGTTGCCCGCCGCGTCACACAGGCTTCCACCGTCCTCATCTATTTGGTTATTGCCTATCTGGTCTTTGTCCCGCGCTACTTTACCCCCGTCATGCTCATCGTCTTCCTTGCCTACAAAGAGGCGCTCATGGCAATCGGCGTGATGAACAAAGCCCGCCCCGCAGAAGCTCCCAAAGGCTGGGACTATTGGCCCGTCTGGTTCGCCGGCTTCGCCTTCAACCACAACCGCAAATTCGGCGGCTACCTCATCCTCGCCCTCATCGTGGATATGCTGCTGCGAATATTTCTGCCGACGTTTTGGGTGTTCTA
Source organism: uncultured Chloroflexota bacterium (assembly GCA_903837815.1). Lineage (GTDB taxonomy): Bacteria > Chloroflexota > Anaerolineae > Anaerolineales > Villigracilaceae > Villigracilis. Next base: position 6,095 of record CAILWD010000528.1, read on the forward strand.
AAAGAGTAAAAAGTAATGAGTAACGAGTAAAAAGGCCCCGATAAACTCGGGGCCTTTTTACTTCTCACTTCTCACTATCTCTTCCACCTCCAACCACTCCTCCCCGCTACCCAACACACCCCCCGAAATCTTTCCCTCCGGCGTGAATGCCGCATATTGATTATCGATCCAGATGATGACTCCCAGCGGCGGGTGCGGACTTACAGCCGACTCGAAGACCCGGACCTCATCCACATCCCAAGTCACTCCCTGCGGACTCCACTCCAGCCTGTATCTGTGCCATTGAGTTGTATCCACGCTCAGAGCGGATGAATCTTCGTCGATGACCCTGCCCAATAAATTTCGAGTCGCCACACGCGAGAACGGCAACGCCAACCCCGCCGGTATCAACAGCGGATGAAATTTCGGCGCGCGAAAGGTTTGCGCCATGAAACCATTCGCAGGGACAATCCTCTGTGACTGTCCGCTTTTGAATGACAAATAATTTTGCGGCGACGCATAAAAGAACCACGCTGCATTCGGCAATGCAGGAAATCGGAATGGATTCCCGCCGAGGCCAAGCGACAGTCCGAAGGGGTCGTTCCACAGACCGAAGCCCCAAGTCCCAGCCGCAGACGAGGTCGAAGTCCGTGCAACCAGACTGAGGCTGAACTCTGTCCTGAGCGCAGTCGAAGGACGATGGGGGAATCGGCTTCGGCGCAGTCCCGAATAATCATCCAACTGCGCATCTCGATAACTGGAAGCATCCCCTGCCCCAATCCCCAGCCGCCAGCCGTCTGCTAATTTTTCAACGCTTGCGTTCTTCGTCGCTCTCGCATCCATACCTGCCTACCTGTTTACTTGTTTACCTTCACCCTGTTCACCATCCAAATCCCAACCAAAATCACCGCGCCGCCCAAAACTGAGACCAGCGTAATCTTTTCATCCAAAACGTTTGCCGCGACTACCATGCTCGTCAACGGCTCGATGAAGAGAAAGGCTCCTGTCTGCGCGGCAGGCAATTGACTGAGCGCGCTGAACCACGCGATGTACGCCAGCCCGGTGGTGAAAATGCCGAGATAGATGATGACCATCCAGCCGCGAAAATCGAGTTGCATGATTTCGGTATAGTTTCCCTCCGCCACAAACGCCGCCGACGTGAACAGCCAGCCGAGAGTCATCACCCAAAACGTCATCCGCGTCGATGGGTGAGTCTTCAGCCCGTGCCGCGAGAGGATGGAAAACACCGCCCAATTTACCGCGCTGATGAGGATGAGAAAATCGCCGGTCGTGCCGAAGTCCCCGACTGCCAAAGCCGCCCAATCGCCCTTCGTGACCACTGCCAGCACGCCCAACGTTGCCAACCCAATGCCCAACGATTGATGGGGAAGAAGTTTTTCCTTCAAAGCCAGCCAGCCCAAAATGGCGATGAACGCCGGCGCCGTGGTGATGATCCATGCGGTGGTGGTGGCTTGTGCCGTCTGCAACCCGTTGGATTGCAGCCACTGGTGGAAGGAAATTCCGAGAAAACCGAGCAGGGCAAAATACAACCACTCTTTGATGTCTTTTGGAAAGGCAAACTGTTTGCGAAATAAAACCGCGACGAAAATGAGCGGAATGCCCAGCGCAAAACGGAGCCACACCACCGTGTTGGGGGAGATCTGCCCCACAGCGATTTTTGTGGCAATGAACGAACCGCCCCACACGACAACCGCGAACAGGGCTTCAAGATAGGGAAGGGATTTTTTAGTCATCGATTTTCCTTTGCCACTGAATTATAAAACACCCCCATTCCCCATCTACCATTCCCCATCCCTCCCATCGGGTATAATCGTCCTTTGGAGGCTCTTTTATGGAAATTACCTGGTACGGACATTCATGTTTTCGGCTCACGGAACGCAGTTTCGTTACCGTGGTCACCGATCCTTACGACAGCAAGACCGTGGGCTATGAACCGCTCAAACTCAAGGCAGAGATTGTCACCGTCAGCCATGACGCGCCCGGTCACAACTTTAGCGAAGCGGTCAAAGGCTCGACCCACGTGCTGACCGGCTCCGGCGAATTCGAAATCGGCGGCGTTTTCATCACGGCAGTTCAAACCGACGGCGCGAAGAAAAAGGAAAAGATTCGCAACACGGTGTACGTCTTCGACTACGACGGCATCACCGTCGCGCACCTCGGCGACATGCAACAGATTCCCACCCAAAGCGAGATCGAACAACTTGGTACGGTCAACGTGGCGCTTGTCCCTGTGGGCGGCGGCAACGGACTCAACGCGGCAAAGGCGGCGGAAGTTGTCAGCATGTTGGAACCGAACATCGTCGTCCCCATGCACTACGCCACCCCCGACGCAAAAATAAAACTCGACGAACTCAACAAATTCCTCAAGGAAATGGGATTGGGCAAGCAGGAGCCGCAACCCCTCCTGAAGGTCACGCGTACCAGCCTGCCCGCTGAAACCCACGTGGCAGTTTTGGATTATCAAAAAGGCTAACCTCATGACGGTCAAAGTCATCATGACCTGGGATATCGCCGCCGAACGTGACCAGGAATATTTCGAGTTTGTGGTCGGCGAATTTGTGCCGGGCGTGCAAAGGCTCGGCTTTCATCCAGCCGAAGCATGGGCAACGATCTACGGCAACTACCCGCAAATCCAGGTCGGCTTGATCGCCTCCGACCTGCCCCAGGCGCGGCGCATCCTTGCCTCGGCAGACTGGGCGCTTTTGCAAGACCGCCTCTCCGGTTATGTGAAAAACTACGCCTATAAAATTGTCCCCGCCCGCAATGGATTCCAGTTTTAAGGAGACTTCGGAAGTCTCCTTCACTGCCCATGAATTCACAGAACCCTAAAAAGACTTCCGAAGTCTTTTCGTTCCTTCTGCCGTGGCTCTTTTTTGCCACGGCTTTTGAATCTTTAATCGCCGCCCTCTCGCTTCTGCTGGTCCCCTCCGAAAGCGGACTCTCCCCCGCCCGCCTTGCCCTGCTTGGAATTCTGGCGTTCTTTTTCTTCGGCGCAATGTTTGGGGGATGGATTGCCCGCCGCGGCTTGACCCGCTTCGAGCGGGCTTTGTCCACGCCTTTTATTTTGACCTGCTCACTGACCGTCCCCGCCCTGGGTCTGGTTCTGTTTCTCCTGCGTTATCTCAACCCCGAGCGACTCCTGCCGTATTACGAGCGCCTCAGTCCCCTGTTGTGGCTCCTGTTCATTATCGCCGCGCAGACCGCCATCTTTCTCCTCCTCTCCAAAAACGGATTCCGCCCGCAGGAAATTGCAAAACGCAAACCGGTCTATCTTTCGTCCGCCGTTGCCTTCGCAATCCTCCTCGCCGTCTTCCTTTTCGCCGTCCTCACCAAACTCGGAATCGCCCCCGACAGCGCCTACTGGGGCGAACCCGGCGCGGCGATTTTGGGATGGCAGTTTGCGATTGCAATTTTTGCAGGTTTCGCGGTTCTTTCTTTCAACACGTTGAACGTTGAACGTTCAACGCTCAACACAATAACGCCCTTTGTCATTTACCTCACCGCCGCCATCCTCTGGCTAACCGTCCCCGTGGATGTTTTGCGGAACAGTTTCTACGCCCCCATCACCCCGCCTGCGGACATGCCCTTCCCGTATTCCGACGCGGGATTTTATGATTCCCTCTCCCAAAGCCTCCTGATCGGGACAGGCTATCTCGGCGGCATCCCGCCCCGCCCGTTCTATGTGATTTTCATCGCCGCCCTGCATTTTCTCTTCGGGCAGAATTACCCCGCCATCATCGCCGCGCAGACTTTGACTCTGGCGCTTTTCCCCGTCGCCTTGTATTTTCTAGCGAAGAAGCTGCACAGCCCCGCCGCCGGCGTGACCGTTGCACTCTTTGCCATCTTCCGCGAACTGGTCAGTTTGTGGATTTCATCCAACATTCGCGTGGCAAACTCCAAGACCTTCACCACCGACTTTCCCACCGCAATGGCGCTGGCATTTCTCTGCCTCGTCTTGATTTGGTGGCTGGAGCGGCGTGACCTCAAATCCACGTTCACAGCGGGCGGAGTCTTCGGCTTGGTTTTGCTCTTTCGCACTCAGTCTTTGCTGGTCTTGCCCGCTGTCTTTGTGCTGGCTTGGTTCGCGTATCAGCGAAAGACCAAAGATTGGTTCATCGCCGGCGTCCTCTTTGCCGTCGTCATGATTCTCACCGTCCTGCCGTGGCTGACTCACAACTACACGGTGGAGGGGCAATTCACCTTCGACGATCCGCGCCAGTCGGCAGTGATTTACAGCCAGTATTCCTTCACGGGCAACCTCGACCTCAGCCAGTTCAACCCCGAAACCGACAGTGTGGGGGGGCGCATTGTCTCGTTCTCACTCGAAAATCCCGCCTATGTTGTGGGTTTCATCGTCACCCACATCTTGAACACCGAGATCGGCGGCTTGCTCTCCCTGCCCCTTGTTGCCGACTTTGAAAGCCTGTCCGCACCCGTCAATATTTATTGGGGTACGTGGGATGGGACTCTCGCCTGGTACAACGTCGCCCTGTTGATTTTTTATCTTGCAGTCATCGCGCTTGGGCTTGGCTCGGCGTGGCGGCGCACCGGCTGGATGGGATTGATTCCGCTGGCGGTCAATTTGG
>CAILWD010000529.1 GCA_903837815.1 uncultured Chloroflexota bacterium
AAGTTCAATCCCTGTTTTACGTCGCTCTCGACATCGAATACATCGACGAAAAAACTTTCAAGGAAATTTACGACCAGGCTTACAAAGCCAAAGGTTTAATCAACGCCCTCAAACGCTCGCTAAAAATTCCACCCAAGTAACCGACACTTTCGACACCCCGACACTTTCTTCGACACTTTTTTGACACCCTAATTTTTTGGAGACTCACAAATGACCGACTCGAATTTACTACTCACCATCGCCGTCCTCGGCGGAACTGGAAAAGAAGGCAAAGGCTTGGTTTATCGCTGGGCAAAGGCGGGATACCGCGTCATTATCGGCTCGCGCTCGGCTGAGAAAGCCATCGCCGCCGCCAACGAAGTGAAGGAAATGCTCAACGGCGAAGGCTCAGTGGACGGCATGGGAAATCTCGAAGCCGCGCACGAAGCCAACATCGCCGTGCTGACCGTCCCCTACGCCGCGCACCGCGACACGCTCGAAGCGCTCAAAGATGAACTCAAGGGCAAACTCCTGGTGGATGTGACCGTTCCGCTTGTGCCGCCCAAAGTCGCCACCGTCCAAATGCCCGCCGCTGGCTCTGCCGCGCAGGAGGCCAAACAAATCGTCGGCGACGATATGCAAGTCTGCGCCGCGTTCCAAAACATCGGCTATGACCACCTGCTCAAAGACTCAGGCGCGGAATGCGATGTCCTCGTCACAGGAACCAGCAAGGAAGCCCGCGCCGAAACCATCAAACTGGTGGAAGCCGCAGGCTTGAACGGATGGGACGCAGGCCCCATCGAAAACTCCGTCGTTGTCGAAGGCATGACCAGCATTCTGATTGGAATCAACAAGAAGTACGGCTCGACCCACGCAGGAATCAAAATCACCGGCGCTTCAAAATAATCCACAGATTGAACAGATTACGCAGATTTTTTTGGAATGAAATTGGTTGATTCGCGTGACCCGCAAACTTATGCCATCATTGGCGCGGCAATGGAAATCCATCGGCAACTGGGTCATGGATTTCTCGAAGCCGTATATCAAGACGCTGCTGTCATTGAATTCACATTACGCGACATTCCTTTTCAGCGTGAAGTGACCCTGCCTGTAAAATACAAAGACAACATCCTGCCCACTCACTACAGGGCTGACTTTATCTGCTTTTCGGATGTTATCGTTGAATTCAAGGCAATCTCAAATTTATCGAATATCGAAGAGGCGCAGGTGTTGAACTACCTGAAAGCAACGGGCGTCAGGCGCGGTTTGCTCATTAATTTTGGAGCCTTAAGTCTGCAATACAAACGTTTCGTCTGGGACAGTGATGTCATTCAAAACTCAAAAAATAAATCTGTGTAAATCTGCGAAAATCTGTGGATAAAAAACTAACCTTAACTCCCCTTCAGAACGTCCCCCTTATCCGCCAGAGTGACAATCTGGCGGATATTTTGCTCTCATCTCTCGCAGAGACAAATATCGAACTGCAAAACGACGACATCCTCGTTCTGGCGCAAAAAATCGTCAGCAAAGCCGAGGGGCGCATGAGAAATCTTGCAGAAGTCTCCCCGTCTGCCCGCGCCATCGAATTGGGAGCGCAAACCCAAAAAGACGCGCGGGTGGTGGAACTCATGCTCGAAGAAAGCAACGAGATTCTCCGCACGCGGGTCGGCGCCATCATCGTCGAACACAGGCTGGGATTTGTCTGCGCCAACGCGGGCATTGACCATTCCAATGTGGCGGGACATGGCAACGAAAAAGAGGAGCATGTGCTGCTGCTCCCCGAAAACCCCGACGAGTCGGCGCGAAGGCTGCGGGAGGAAATCAGGCTGAGGACGGGAATCAACATCGGGGTGATGATTATCGACTCGCACGGACGCGCCTGGCGCAACGGGACAGTTGGAATCTGCATTGGCTTGAGCGGAATCCCCGCCGTGATGGACGAGCGCGGCTGGAAAGACCTCTTCGGCTACACCCTGCAAGTGACCGTCGTCGGCATTGCCGATGAACTCGCGGCTGCCGCCTCGCTGATGATGGGACAAGCCGCCGAGGGCACGCCCGCCGTCCACGTGCGCGGATTTCCATATCCGCTGGGCGAAGGCTCGCTGCGCGAACTCATCCGCCCGAAAGAGCAGGATATGTTCCGGTAAATCGTAAAGCAATCGAAGGGAAAAACTAACGCAAATCTTATGCCGTTTTGCTACACTCCATTTGTCCCTAATTTTTTTGAAAACATGGAGTAACATGCTCGACATCCCCGAAAAACTGCAAGACCTCCTGACCGATGAAAAGAAAGCCTTTGTCTATCTCGGAACCAGCATGGCAGACGGAACGCCACAAGTAACGCCCATTTGGTTCAGCACCGACGGCGAACATATTCTCATCAATTCTGCGGCGGGGCGCGTCAAAGATAAAAACATGCGCGCCCGCCCGAAGATTGCGCTGTGCATTGCCGACCCCGACGACCCCTATCGCTATCTCCAGATTCAAGGCAAAGTGGTGGAAATCACCACCGAAGACGCAGACTCGCACATCGACGCGTTGGCTTTCAAATACCTGGGCAAAGACAAATATCCGTATCGCAGAGCCAAGGAACAGCGCGTCACGTATAAAATTCAGCCGTTGAAAGTTGACGCGCATTAGGCTGTCCTTCGACGCGCACAAGCAAAGGTTATTAGTGTGGACTGCAAAATCTCCTGATTTTGCTCGAAAGTCGGGAGACTTTCGACTCCATTCCTGAGACAAAATCTTTTCGATTAATGCCCACCAAACAAGAACTTCATACTTTCCTGCGGACTCGCCGCTCGATTCGCCGCTTTCGACCCGACTCCGTGCCTGAGGCGGTCATCGAGGAGATTCTCGCCACCGCGACCTTCGCCCCGTCCGCGCACAACCGCCAGCCGTGGCGGTTTGCTGTCGTGACAGAACCAGTCGTCAAAACGCGGCTTGGGCAGGCGGTGACAGGCAAAATGCGTGCCGACATGCAAGCCGACGGCGCAAATCAATCTGACATCGAAAAACGCGCGGCAACTTCCCTGCGCCGCATGGACGAAGCGCCCGTGGTCATCGTCCTCTGCCGCGATAAAACCGATGTCCGTGTGGACACGGTTGAAGAAGCGGCGATGGGAATCCAATCCACGGCGGCGGCGGGTCTGCAACTTCTACTCGCCGCTCATGCCGAAGGATTGGGCGGCAATTGGGTGTGCTGGGCGTTGTACGCGCAAGAAGAAACCCGCGACGCGTTGAACCTGCCCGAAACCTGGGAACCGCAGGCGTTTTATTTTTTGGGCTATCCCGATGAAATGCCAGAAATGAAAAACAGGAAGGATTTGAAAAGTGTGATTTTGACAGTGGACGATGGACGGTAGACCGTGCCGAAAAGAGATTTGAATGACTTTCAAATTTGAGAATTTGGAC
>CAILWD010000530.1 GCA_903837815.1 uncultured Chloroflexota bacterium
ATGCCGCCGAGAAATTTGGCGCGGAATTAATCTACACCTGGATTCCGCAGTCCGCTGTGTTTGCCTTGATGCGCCAAGACCCTGTCGTCCTCGAAATGCATGCGGACGTGGCTGGAAATGGCGCGTGGTGGCTGAAACAATTTTGGCAACGACCTGGGCGCACGCCTCGGCGGATGACGGTCACGGTTTCGGCGTTGGCAAAAGCCTTGGAACGTTCGACCAGTTTGCAGTTTGACAAAAAATCGCTGCTCGTGGCGCCCAATGGCGTGGAGTTGGAAAAGTATGCGGGTCTGCCGAGTCCCGTCGAGGCGCGTCAGCGTTTAAATCTAAAAGAAGGTCTCACCGTCGGCTTTACGGGTCACATCTACCCCGGGCGCGGCGCGGACTTGCTGTTTGAACTCGCAAAGCAAATGCCGCGGGTGAATTTTTTGTGGGTGGGCGGCACACCTGATCTGGTGGATTTTTGGCGCGGCAAGTTGACCGATGCCAAAATGTCCAACGTGACGATGACGGGCTTCGTGAAGCATGAAGTTATTCCGCTGTATCAGGCGGCGTCAGATGTGCTGCTCATGCCGTACAGTCGCTCCATCTCCGCCAGCAGTGGGCAGGACATCGCCGAGGTCATCAACCCGATGAAGATGTTCGAGTACATGGCTTCGGGGCGGGCGATCCTTTCGGCAGATTTGCCTTCGATCCGCGAGGTGTTGAACGAGGGGAATGCGGTGTTGTGCGAGCCGGGGGAGATTGGTGATTGGAGATTGGAGATTGAGTCGCTGTTGGCAGACGAGCCGCGCAGGCTTGCGCTCGGCGCTCAGGCGCAACAAGATGTGGGGGAACTGACTTGGGTGAAAAGGGAGGAGAGGATAATAAAAAGACTTCCGAGTTCTTGAAAACCCAGAAGTCTGAAAATATCCCGTCACCTCTTCTCACGCGGACGGAATTGGGGTTCTGTCCGCGCGATGCAATGAGATTTCCTGCCTGCCTCACCCCTGCCACAAGCGGACGACTTCCATCAGCAGGGTGACGCTCCAGACCAGAACGCTGATTCCAACCGCAGCGGAGGCGACATCCTTGATGATGCCGATTTTTTCATCGTGACCCGGTTCCACAAAATCGCAAAGCGCCTCGATGGCGGTGTTGACCATTTCCGCGACCAGCATTATTCCGCTGGCAACGAGGACGATGCTGAAATCGAGCCACTGGCGGTAATAAAAACATCCCGCCAGAACCAAAGCCGACAGGATGATTTCGATGGCGACAGAAGACTCGTTCAGGACGGCGTAGCGAAGTCCCGAAAAGACTACGCGCAGTTTACGGGTAATACTGAAACCCTGCTGACCCGTTCCGAGGAATTTATTTCGCATATTGTTCCTTCCGTCTCATCGAGAGCGGATCACCTCTTCACACAAGGGCGGAGTTGGGTATCAGTCCGCGCGATGTGGTTCACCAGCCATTGTTCCAGTTCGTTGTAGGTCTTCTGCGCCAGTTTCGAGGTCATGTTGCCGGTTTGCCACTCGGTGTAGAAGCGGTCAAACTTCCCGATAAATTCGGCATGGGCGTTTTTGTTTTTCTCGGCGATGGGGCATTTGTATTTGCTCATGCAGTCCTCCTCCTGCCCGAAGTGCCACTTGGCGTAGAACTGGAGGAAGTCCAAAATTTCACCCGCGGCTTCGAGGGATTTTTTGCTGGCAATTGCCTCGGAAA
>CAILWD010000531.1 GCA_903837815.1 uncultured Chloroflexota bacterium
CGCCTTCGTAATTCACATCCACGAGGAAGGTGTAATTCGAACCGAGCATGAACTGGCCTTTGAGTTCGTAGTCACCGAGGGATAAGGCGGTTTGGACTTTTTCGTGGGAGTTGGTCATAAATAGTCGAAGGTCAAAAGTCAAAAGTCGGACCTTCGACCTTTGACTTTTGACTGCTAGTGCAGATGCCCGTTTTTCTTTGGACAAAAATGTCCTTCGGGTTCCATCGGTTGGCCGCACTGGGAGCAGATGGGACGCCCGCGATTTGCCACATCCACGCCCCAGCGCGCGAGTTTGCGCATCTGGTTGCGGGTCGCCCAAAAGCGGATCTGCGCGGCGATCTCAGGGTCTTCCTCTTCGGTCAGCAATTCCTTGACGAAGATGACCACGCGGTCACGTTCCTTGTCGTAGCCCAGACCGATCTCGCCCGCGCGGAAGAGTGGGTCGATGGGCGGATTAATTCGCATTTGCGCTTCGACAAAATCCCCGCTGGCTTCTTCGAGATTTGGGTTCTGGTGGTGAATCTGCGAGAGGAATTGTTCGATGCCAATGGCAAGCGTTTGCAGTTGCGCCTTTTCAATAAGCACGGTGATGGCGCGCTGTTCCTGGTAGGCTTGTAGATAAAAAACGCGCTGTCCGGGAGCGCCAATGGCATCGGCGGTGAGGTGGTCACAGGGGTCTATATCGAGTTCAAAACGGGGCATAGGTCTACCTTTGGCGATAGACTTCGGAAGTCTCCAAGACTTCCGAAGTCTATGTGGGTAATTTTTTGTAGTATACCAGACCGCGCCCATGTATAATCCACGCACGCCAAAGGAGATAAACCATGTTCGACCCCAAAAAACTGGATGAATTGCAAGGTTCGATGGAGACGTGGGAGCGGAATGCGCTGAAGAAAACGCTGGAGCAGATGCCCGAACGCAGGGCGGAATTTATCACCACTTCATCTGAACCCATCAACAGGTTGTACTCCCCGCTTGATGTGGCGGATTTGGATTACGCCGCCGACCTCGGTCTGCCCGGCGAATATCCCTTTACCCGCGGAGTCCATCCCACGCTTCACCGCAGCAAGTTGTGGACGATGCGAATGTTCGCGGGCTTCGGCACAGCCGAGGAGACCAACCAACGATTCAAATATCTGCTGGAGCAGGGTCAGACGGGCTTGAGCATCGCCTTCGACCTGGCAACTTTAATGGGCTATGATACCGATCAGCCCGAAGCGTTGGGCGAGTTTGGCAAGTGCGGCGTAGCAATCTCCTCATTGAAAGACATGGAGATTTTGCTCGATGGCATTGACCTCGACAAAGTTTCCACCAGCATGACCATCAACTCGCCCGCCGCAATCATCTGGGCAATGTACATCGCCGCCGCCGAAAATCAGGGCGTGCGACCAGACCAGTTGCGGGGGACGATCCAGAACGACATCCTCAAGGAATTCATCGCGCAAAAGGAGTTCATCTATCCGCCCAAACCATCCATGCGGCTGGTGGTGGATACGATGGAGTTCGGCGCGCAGAAAGTTCCACAGTGGAATACGATTTCCATCAGCGGCTACCACATCCGTGAAGCGGGTTCGACTGCGGCGCAGGAGCTTGCCTTCACACTGGCAGACGGCATGGAATACGTCCGCTGGGGAATGGCGCGCGGCATGGATGTGGACAAGTTTGCGCCGCGGCTGTCGTTCTTCTTCAACGCGCACAACGACTTCTTTGAGGAGATTGCCAAGTATCGTGCCGCGCGTCGGATTTGGGCGCGGGAGATGCGCGAGACGTTCAAAGCGAAGGACCCGCGCTCGTGGCTGCTTCGTTTCCACACGCAGACGGCTGGCGCGAGCCTGACGGCGCAGCAACCCGAAAACAACGTCGTGCGCGTGGCGCTGCAAGCCTTGTCTGCGGTGCTGGGCGGGACTCAAAGCCTGCACACCAACTCGATGGACGAGGCTTTGGCTTTGCCGTCCGAGGAGGCGGTGACGATTGCCCTGCGCACCCAGCAAATCATCGCCGAAGAATCGGGGGTGACGAACACTGTCGATCCGCTGGGCGGGAGTTTCTTCGTCGAGGCACAGACGGATCGAATCGAAAAGCAGGCGTATGATTACTTCCGCAGGATCGAAGAAATCGGTGGCGTGATTCCCGCCATCGAGAAAGGTTTCTTCCAGAGCGAGATCGCCGAAGCCGCATACCGCTATCAGCGCGAGATTGACACGGGGCTTCGTAATATTGTGGGTGTGAACGCCTACGCGGAGGATAAGCCGCTCAATGTCCCCATCCTCAAAATGGACCCCGATGGCTACGAGCGACAGGTGAGCCGCCTGAACCAAGTCCGCAAGACGCGGGACAACGGGCGGGTGGGGCAGGCGCTGGATAAACTCCGCATTGCGTGCGGAGGGACGGAGAACACCATGCCCCATATCATGGAATGTGTCCATGCCTATGCCACTCTCGGTGAAATTGTCGGCGTGATGAAGAAGGTCTTTGGCGAGTATCAGGAATCAGCGGTGATTTAGAAAATCGATCTACAATGTTTTTGCGCCCGCGTTTTTTTGAATCAGCAGTGTGACAAAAGTCACAATAAATCGGATAAAATTAGGTTACAATTTTCTGAATTAATTTCCGATTAGAAAAAGTGTTTTGACCGTATTTTTTACCATCCCATATTAGAGAAAGGTTAGCGCATGACAAAACTACCAATCATCATTGCCCTTGTTGCCGCCGTGATCGCGTTTGGCATTTTTGCGTATGCCACCGATACGCCCGCGATGCTCGGCAGCGAACCTGAAACCTGCGCCTCATGCCATGTGATGGATGCCGTCTACGAGAATTGGTTCCACAGCGGACATCAATCCTCGGCGACATGCAGTGAATGCCACCTGCCCCATGAGAATGTGGCGGCGTACTATTTCGAAAAAGGACGTGCGGGTATGCACGATGCCTACGTCTTCTCGACGGGAACCGCCCCGCAGGTGATTCGAGCCACAGATCACACCAGGGAAATCATCCAAAATAACTGCGTCCGCTGTCACGAACAGACGGTGGAAGATGTTGTGATGGGCGCCCAGGAATTCGACCGAAAATGCTGGGACTGTCACCGCAGCGTGGCGCACGGACAGCGCGGAATTTCGCTTGTTCCCCTGCCCGACAACGTCATCTACAACAAATAAACTTTAAGGAGAATGCACATGAATCGTTCAACCACTTTTATTCTGGCTGGCGTGATTGTCCTGCTGGCTGTCGCGCTGGCGGGAACTCTTGTTTTCATGAAGAACCAGCCCCCGAAGGAACGTTCCTTCGAGCCGCTGGTCGAGGTCAAGGCAATGGAGCCTGATTCCTCCATCTGGGGACAAAACTTCCCGAATCAGTACGACTCGCTGATGAAGACCAAGACCAACGCCGCCGACACCGAGTACGCCGGCTCTTCGGCTTTTTCGTGGCTGGAGCGTGACCCGCGCCAGGTGATTTTGTTCGCGGGAATGCCTTTCAGCAAAGACTACAACGATGACCGCGGTCACGCCAATGCCGTCGATGACGTCAACGAGACCAAGCGTATCAATTGGGACGTCAACGATCCCAAGCGCTCCCCCGGCACCTGCTATTCCTGCAAATCATCCGACAACCCCGGTCTGTGGGCTGAGATGGGCATGGAAGCCTACGACAAAATGGCGTTTGCCGACCTGAGCAAGGAAATCCAGAATCCAATCGGTTGCGCCAACTGCCACGAGGCTGGAACCATGCGCCTGATCGTGACCAACCCCGCCCTCGAAGAAGCGCTCAAAGCGCAGGGCAAAGATTGGACAACCTTCTCCCGTCAGGAAATGCGGACGGTGGTCTGCGCCAACTGCCATGTCGAATACTATTTCAAGGGCGACGGCAAGTACCTGACCTTCCCGTGGGAAAAAGGTACCGATGTCGACAGCATGATCTCCTACTATGAAGAAGTCGGCTTCAAAGATTGGGAATATCCCGATACCAAGACCCCGATGTTGAAGGCTCAACATCCCGAGTATGAATTCTTCACAGCCGGTAGTACACACTATAATGCGGGCGTTGCCTGCGCCGATTGCCACATGCCCTACACCCGCGACGGCGCGGCGAAATATTCCTCGCACGATGTCCACAGCCCGCTGCTGAACCCCGTCCAGGCTTGCGGACAATGTCACACTGACACCGATTACGTGGTCGAGCGTGTGGGCATTATTCAGGATCAGGTTGCCGACACCAAGATCGTGACCGAAGACGCCATCATCGACGCTGTCAACGCGATCAAGGCTGCCGCCGCCGACCCGAAAGCCGATGCCACCCTGTTGGACGAAGCGCGCAAACTGCACCGCGAAGCCCAATTCAAATGGGACATTGTCTCGGCTGAAAACAGCACCGGCTTCCACAACCCTGAATACGCGCTGAAACTTCTGTCTGAGTCGACGAACACCGCCCGCAAGGCGCAAATGCTCGCCGCGCAGTCTGTGGGCAACACAGAGCTGTTGGCGACAGGCACATACTACGAGACGGCTCCCACCCAGTAATTCTCAACTCGTAAACCGTAAAAAAGGCTCTCCGTAAGGGGAGTCTTTTTTTGTTCCAGCCGCTTATAATAGGCTTTATTCGAAATAATCCACAGATTTCACAGATTGGACAGATTTGTAATTTTCAAGAAAAAATCTGCGCCATCTGCGAATAATCGGACGAATTATTCCAAGTACGGATAATGTCGGTTCTTTCCAGGTCGTTTTTCTGCCGCGAATTTTGCGGCTAAGGCTTTTGAACTCTCAGTTCAAGCATTATCGGAGATTCAAACAAAGAAGGCTCGATGACCAAAATAAACGTGGTGGCGCTTGGCGCTTCGGAACATGCCAAGGTGGTGCTGGATGTGATCGAACGCGAAGGGAAATATGATGTCGTGGGGTTGATAGACACGCATAAACCCGCTGGCGGAGTCCTTGCCGGTTACCCCATTCTCGGCGCAGAGGAAGTCATGCTGGCGATGTTCCAACGCGGGGAGATTGCGGGAGCCATCATCGCCATCGGGGATAATTGGACCCGCTACCGGGTAGTCGAAAAAATCAAATCAAACGCGCCAGACTTCAGATTCATCTCCGCCATCCACCCCTCGGCGCAAATTGCAGGCAGAGTGAGCATTGGCGAAGGCACGGTGATTATGGCGGGAGCGGTCATCAATCCCGACAGCGTGGTCGGAAGTCACTGTATCTTGAATACAAAATCCTCTCTCGACCACGACTGCGTGATGGGAGATTTTTCCAGCCTTGCGCCCGGGGTGACCACAGGCGGGGTGGTGCGCGTTGGTGATTTCAGCGCAATTTCACTGGGAGCCAACATCATTCATGGGAAAACCATCGGCGCGCATACCGTCGTCGGCGCGGGCGCTCTGGTGTTGACAGATATCCCCGATCATTGCGTGGCGTACGGCGTACCGGCAAAAGTGGTGCGTGAGCGAATCGAAGGCGAGAAATATCTTTGACCTTTGCCAGACATGAAAAAAGGAGACACTCTTTTACGGGTGTCTCCTTTTCTTTTTGAAAATTTCTCTACCGTATACCGCCCTTTTTTACCGCGAAGAGCGCTAAGAACACTAAGCTTTAAAGCCTTTCTTCGCGATCTTTGCGAGCTTTGCGGTTCAAATTTGTCATTTGTACGGCAGCGAATTGAAAATCAATATTTAACCCAAGTTGCTACCTTGGGATGAAAATTGACAAAAGTCCATGAGATTCATTAGAGTTGAGGTATCCCAACCGCCAACTGGAGAATCTCATGGACACCCAAATTATAGTAGTGTTTTGCCTCTGTGATGACATGCTCAA
>CAILWD010000532.1 GCA_903837815.1 uncultured Chloroflexota bacterium
AGGTAAAGCGAACCGTTAGACGCTGAAAGGAAAAATAAAATGATTGAGGTTTGTGATGTTGTTCTTCATGCACCAAGCGGCGAAAATTGGGTTGTCGCCTGCGTTTATGGTGATAGGTTATATTGGGTTGGCTATCCCTATGGTGGCTCTGCCGCTTTGTCAGATTGCCAATTAGTAACTAAGGCGTCCGATAAGGATCGGCAAAGCCTGCTTGAGAAGCTCGCAGAACTCACAGGCTTTGATGTGCCCACTTTACGGGCAAGAGCGCGCCTAACACAGCGTGCAGCGGACGGGCGGTGGGTCTGCCAAAATTGCGGGTTTAGCAATCCTTCTCATTATTCGGAGTGCTGGTCTTGCACTCCCGCCCGCCGCTAACGCAAACCGTTAGGTGGTCACATGACAAAAGATGAGGCTTTGCAATTTGCGTTTGATACGCTAGATGATTTGCAATTTACCGACAATACTTGGCGAGAAGCTACGCAGGTTAAATTGGAAGTAAAAGAAATTCTTCGCCAATTGGCAGACCACCTAACACCGCGTGCACTGGACAAAGTGCCCGTGCGTATTGGTGATGCTTGCCCTAATTGTGGTGGCTGTGATGTTCAATGTGCAGAGTGTCTTGCGGCACTTTGCCAGTAACGCAAACCGTTAGGTGGCTTCCTTGCAAACCAACGTCATTCACATAGGCGACTGCCGAGAATTGGCAAGCCTTATACCAGATAGCAGTATTGACCTTGTGCTTACTGACCCGCCTTTTGGAATTGGTTTTCAGTATTCAAACGGCTATAAAGATGACCCAAAAACATACATTGACCTTTTACGCTGGATTATCAAAGAGAGCGAGCGCGTCGTGAAAGATGGCGGTTATATCTTTGTGTTTCAGGCAATAAATCGGCTTCGAGAAACTTGGCAGATATTTCCAGATGAAAGCCGCTTGTTTGCTGGCTGTAAAAACTTTGTGCAAATAAAGAAAAACATTATTCAATATGGTTTTGACCCTGCTATATTTTGGAAAAAATGTGAAGGCGATTTTTCTCCCAATGGTAGAGATTGGCATATTGGAAACACGGCAAACACAAAGAATAGAACTAATGATTTTCATTCATGCCCGCGCCCGTTGGATACCATAACTTACATGGTAGATAATTTTTGCCCCGCTGATGGAGTTGTGCTTGATTGGTTTATGGGCTCAGGCACAACCGCATTAGCCGCAAAGATGACAGGTAGAGAATATATCGGTTTTGAAATTATGAAAGATACTGCTGAAAAGGCGCGTGAGCGCGTGGCAAAGGTAAATCCAATGCCATTACGCCACCTAACACAGCGTGCAGCGGACGGCGGCAAGGCTGCGGCTCAAAATGAGTTATTCGGATAACTTTATGGTCTTGCGTTCAGCCGCCGCCGCTAACGCAAGCCGTTAGCAAAAAACCTTTCATCTCTAAAACTCATTGTGCAAAAATAATCTCACTGTGATATAATTCCCCCAGTTGAAAATCTGGGAACGACGGAAAACCAACCCGTCATCGTGCTCCGGCACGGTGGCGGGCTTTTCTGTTTTCCCCAGCCAGCGCGGACCCGCAAACCCCAACTCTCTCGCGGACCTTTGGCTTTGAGCCTCGGCGCAAAAAGTATCAATCTTGAGGTCGCAACGCTGGCAAAAAGTAAACATGCAAAACCTTATTCACGCCTTGAAAAAATACATCCCTGACTTCCTCGTTTTTATCGGCGGCGCCTGCACGGTGTATGGCGTCTCTATGCTTTCAGCTCCAGCCGCGTGGATACTCGCAGGCGTTGAGCTGGTCGTCATCGCCTACTTTTACGAAAGGGCAATCCAATGATCTTTTCACGGACCGCGCCCAGCGTTCAAAATGCCGTCAACACCCTTGATGACCTCGTCAACGTCATGGAGATCAACTCCCTCAGCGGCGAGATCGTCACCCCCGAAAACTCCAAAACCGTCGCCACCGCCTACCGCTGCGCCAACATCATCAGCGACGACGTCGCCAAAATGCCGCTGCAGACCTTCCAGTCCCGCCGCAGTGGTGAGATCGAGCGCGTCCGCCCAAACGGACTGCTCACCAATATCGCCTGGCGTCTCGAAGTCCAGCCAAACCGCTACACCTCGCCGTTCCTCTTCAAAAAGCAGGTCGTGCAGTGGATGCTCTTCCACGGCAACGCCTACATCTGGCAGGCACCCAATGCCAGCCGCGAACTTTTCATCCTGCCAGCCAGCTCCACCGAGCCGATTTTCGATAAGAACGGCAACCTCTGGTACAAAGTCCAAAGCGGCGGAAATTACAAATACTATCCCGACGTGGAAGTCCTCCACCTCATGATCAACCCAGACAGCACCGGCATGATCGGTCAGTCTGTCATCCAATTTGCCCGCGAAGTCATCGGCAGGCAAAAAGGCGCCCACAAAACACAGAGCAAATTTTACAAGCAGGGGCTCAACCCATCCGGCGTAATGTTCATGAACGGCGCACTCAGCGCAGAAGAACGCAACCGCGTCCGCGCATCCTTCGAGCAGACCATGAGCGGCTCAGATAATGCCTACCGCCTCGCCGTGCTCGACAACAAAGTCGCCAAATTCGAGCCC
>CAILWD010000533.1 GCA_903837815.1 uncultured Chloroflexota bacterium
CGGGGAGACTCGGGCAGATGGTCAGGACCAACTCTGAGGCGCTGTTGGGGAGCGTGGCGCGGAAGCCCGACATCAACTACTCCGAAGGCGTCGCCATTTCCTCCATCTACAATTACGACGAAATCACACGCATCGAACCGGTGCGGTATCCCGATGGGTCTTCGCTGATGCGCTATCTCGCCGCCCCATTGATTGACACCGATGTCAGCGTGCCGGTACGGCTGCTAAAATTCCTCTGGTGGTCGCTTACCCACCCGCTCGATTTTTTGAAAGCCCTGGTCCTGCCGGGCTGGGCGCACAACGTGACCATTTTGCTGGTGATGCAGCACGCGGACAACCGAATGCGCTTTCGCATCGGGCGCAGTTTTTTCACGCTCTTCCGCACCGGCATGGTCGCAGACGAGGAGCCCGGTTACAAAATCCACGCGCAGGTGGAAGGTTCGCACGAAGTTACCCGCGAATTCGCAAAACGCACGAACGGTGTGGCGCTCGGCTCGATTGGAGAAAACCTGCTGGGACTACCGACCACAGCCCACATTCTGGGCGGCGCGCCGATTGGAAAGGACGCAGGTGAAGGCGTGGTGGACGAGAATTTCCAAGTCCACAATTATGAAGGCTTGTACATCATCGACGGCTCGATTATGCCTGCCAATCCCGGCGTGAACCCGTCGCTGACGATTACCGCGCTGGCGGAATATGCGATGAACAAGATCGGAAGTAAAAAGTAATGAGTGGGGAGTAATCAGTTGTCAGTGGGCAGTAACCAGGCAAATTATTTGCGGGCAAGGTTGACGACGGAAGCGCTGTCGGCTGCGGTGATGGTCAGGGAGTCGCCATTGACTTGAATCTGCAGGGCGACACCATCTGAAAAGGCGCCAAGCACCCCCTGCTCCTGCGCCGAGGTCTCTTCGCAAAACATCATGGTGGACATGATTCCGCCGAAGGTGATTTGGTCGCCGTTGAGTTTGTATTCGCCGCCAAAGCCGTTGCAGCCCACGTTGCCGCTCATTTGTCCGTTCTCGAATGTGATGGCGGCGTCAACGTCCGGCAGGGCGGGAGTTGGGTTGGAGGCGTCGCCGTAGGAAACGAGTTGCCACTCGCCGCCGAGGTCGGGCTTTGTAGAAGAGCAGGCGGCAAGGGCAAGAAGGAAAAGGGCGGTCAAAAGCAAATGGATTTTATTCATCTTCATCTCCGTGAAAAGGTGTTATCCACTTAACGCCATGCCGCAAAAAATGTTCCCGATTGCGGTTGAGCCCGTCTCCCCTTCAATGTAAGCTAACTGCCAAAATCACGATTAAACGGTCCCCATGAAATGATATACCAAATATCGACACATATCATTACAAGGAGAGTGAAATTTGCCAGTTTAGTCAGCGGCAAGCTGATGTCGGTTACTGCACTCTTCGCCGCCGCAAAAACCGAAAAGAGCAGTGGAACATAAAGCGCATAAATAAATCTTGGCAGGCAGGCAATAGGCGAATACCAGATATACAAGAGAATATATAGCGCAAAATAAAGGACAGAGAAAAGTATCAGGGGAAATTTTTCCCTGAAAAGGGACAGGTTTTTATTCACATTAAGGAGTAGCAGAATAAGAGCAAAGCCCATGAACAAAATTGGATAATTGAAAAAGCCATATTGATAACGGAGGTTTTCCAATTGCCAGTGAGAGCCATATTTAATTCGCTCCCAAATTTCCAAAAAACCGTGCTCTCGAAAATATTTTAAAGGGCCAGGAATATCCTTGTCAGGCATGTCAGGCCATCCTATCCTGTCTCCGTGCGCTATGGTTCCTTGAATTGCCTCCTCATAACTGTCATACCACATGTAGAAAGTTGAGTTAACGTTATAAAAATAAGAGCCATAGATTTTCTTGCTTTCGATAATATATGGCGATATGACAATAAGGTAAAAGATTACCACGAGCCCAACGCCAGCCAACCTTGGCGTCAAAGCGGACAGTATCTCTCGCAAATTCAATGAATGGCTTTTGAATTGACTGTATAAAAAAAATACCTCCTTTGCCACATACACCCCAATGAAGAGAAGCAATGCAGGCAAAACGGAGGCTTTACTCAAATGAGCAAGTCCCAAGATAACGCCGGCTGCCATCCCCAACTTTACGGAAGGCTTTATCAGCATCAGGCATAATAAAAGATACGCCATAGAGCTTAATGTGTAATACAACAACTCTACCATGAAGTATCCAGACTTGAAGACGTATAACCCAAAGGCCGCAGTTAATGTCAAGCTAATTGCTGGAAACGGGGTAAAAAGTTTCGCGGCAACAAAGAAAATAAGAACCAACAATGCCAGCGATAAAAAAACATTAACCAGTTTGCCGTTTATAAAAAAATCGTTCAGGCTCATAGGTGAACGATAAAACAAGGCCTGTATAAATGGATATAATGGCATCTGATTACGTTCGCCGGTGTATCTAAAATTTGTCTCTCTGGCTTTTAATGCAAAACTGATATAAGCTTCTTCATCATCGTATGGAGCATAGGTTATATTGACCTGTTCTGCATGAGCCTTACCGACAAGGTAATATGCATTTCCCACATATATGAAGCCGGCAAAAATCGCCAAATACAGCACTACAGTCATTATGGCGCTCTTGACAAAAGCAGAGAGAAGCCGTTCCAAAACCTGCTGACTGGCAACTAAAAGCAACAAGGCAACCGGGCCATAAATAAAAAAACTCTGGCTATGAAGGAGAAATTTCTTGGGGATAAAGAATATCTGGGCATATAACAATAAAGGGATGGCAACAACAGCAATTACCCATCCTATCTTATTTTTTATCGGCATCCCAAAGGCGGAACGAAACAACATTTGCACATAAAACGTAGCAAAGAGAGCAGTTAAAACCAGAAATATATTACCCAGTTTGTTAAATACGGTAAGCGGGTATTCCCAAGAAAACAGAAGGAGAACAGCAAACAAAAAAGACCATAGCCATTCCATTCGCGACTGTTTGGATAATTGCGAAAGGGCCATGCCAAGCATCTGGATAATCACCAGCGTTCCAAAGACCAGAATGGGAGAAAACCGCAGCAGATAGCCCTGATAATAATTATCTCTGGTAGTCATCCACAGGATCAGGAAGAATGCAAGGCAGACAAACCCGGCAGACAGAACCGTCAAAACGAGATTCGTCCTGCGGGGATTTGCGGCCAAATCCACAAGGATGGTTTCTATTTTTTGCTCCCACGCCGGCTTGCGGAATAAATTCACCGTAAGCCAGGCCAGCATTAGGGTCAAAAAAAATACAGAAAGCATCATGAGAATTCGACTCGGAGAATAACCGAATGCCCACACTTCGTTGGCCGATTTCGGCAACGCGAACAGGAAAGCCAGGCTCGCCAAAGATTCCAACGCCGTAAAAAAAAACGAAGTTTCTAACTCTCCACATTTCAGTCTTAAAACGAACAATATTTAACTTCATTGGCGCTCTCCACATAACTACCAAGAATAACGAAATTTGCGTAAAAAGATGGGATGGTTGAACATCCCGGAAGTCGGCTACCCAGCCGAAAAAGGATCGCCTTTATTTTTTAACAACGAAAAAATTACTAAGGGTTACTTTTGTACACAATTGCCTTATCAAATCTAAAAACCTCAATCACCGGCTCATGCGTCAAAGAATCGATAGAATCGTCTGGTTTGCGAATGACAAAGTATTTATCATAATTCTTGATGCCGTGATTATTCTTGCCATATTTACCAAAGTACCAGAGATAATAGTTTAAGGGTTCATTAAGAGGAATCGTTGCTCTTAAATCATCGCCGCTATGCATATGGAATTTTAAATATTTTGCCACTACAGGAGCTTCGGGAAATATCCCTGTATCAGAGTACTGTGATATTGCATCCACCGATATCAAATGAAATGCATAATAAGCGATCAGAATGGCAATCAGTGTTGAAAGAAACGGTTGAAACCCGGAAAAAATATTCTCGGTGAAATATACAAAGCCAAAGTCAATAACTATAAAAAGAAATGGCAATATGTAAATCCACGTTCGCGGAAATGGAATTTTATGATTGAACAAGAGTATTATTCCGGCTCCCAGGCACAAAATCGGCAAGATCAGCAAGCTTTCCCATTTTTTTTCTCTTAAAGCGGCATAGATCCCTGTCACAAGGAAAGTAAAAAAAACAAATGTAATAAAAACAGGCACATCTCGCAAAAAATGAGAAATTGTCTGGACTATGTGCGGGTAAATCCCGCCAAGAAAATTGTTCCAGGATTGAGGTGCAACAACCCAGTTGGATAAAATATACTTTGAGCCGCCAGTTATCACAATCACTGGCGCATAAACGAATAGTGTGAATATAAACGTCATAATCGTAGCAGGCATGGCGAATTGGGTAAAAACAGATTTGAGAGACTGTCTTTTTATTAAAAGCAATATACCCATCCAAATATATATACCAACGACAAACAGCAGCATCTGGGGCGTCACAAAACAACCCAACGCAGAAATAAATGAAATCGTCACTGTTTTCGAGAAGGACGGTTCTTTTACAAACAATAACCCCAGGATCGACAATAAAAGACCCAAACACACAAACAAAGTATATCCTCGCGCATTCGTCGAATAAAGAACTAAATATGGAAAAACCGCAGCGGTCATTGATGAAACCACTCCTGCATTTCCATTTGTCATGATACGGCACAGAAAAAATGTCAGGGGAATAATCAACAATCCAGCAAAAAACGCGGGTAATCTTAGCACTGCAGGGTGCGCACCCCATAAAACCACAGAGAATTTAACCAGAATAGTATGAAGAACGTGGTTGTTAGGTGTGCTATACGTAAATATATCCCGCAAATCTCCATTTACATACGTAAGAAATGTATAGGCTTCATCATAACGCATAGGCTGGGATATAAAGTATCCCCTTACAATTGCGCCAATAATTATCGAAAAAATGAGATAAAACTTATCATGTTTCGATTTTATAGCCATCGATATCACTTTCAATAAATCTTGCCGTATGCAACCAAATAAATAATAAATGCTCATATCATTGAATCTCCGAATTTGAATTGCGACACCGTAAGCCAATGTGGAACAGGGATATTAAAAAGTCACCTTATCCATCATTAAAACGGCGGGAAAGAAACCTTGTTTTCCTTTCTTCAGGAGATATCCCTGCCGCAGAGCAGTGGGATATGATTCATATTCAACAGGCCAATTTTTTGCCAAAACTCCAACCTGTCGGGCGATTATACCTTACCCGCTCTTTCGGGAATTTACATCCCGAAAGAGCGTATCGATCCATGTTACTTCTTTGTATTGACGTACACCGTCACCGCCTCACGCATGAACTCAGCGAGTTTCGGGTGCATGTCGTCGAAATTGGCTTTGAACTTCGGGTCGTCGTTGTACATGCTGGCAAGCCCAAGCAGTTGATCGAGGTTCGGCGTCCAGAAGTAGTCCATGTGACGCCGCCAGCGCTCGACAATTGCCTGCGCTTCCGGGCTGGACGCCCCCTTCGGCATGGCGGCGATCATGTCGGTGTAAATGGCGTTTCCCTCCGCCAGAATCGCATCCTTCTTTTCCTTCGAGTACGCTTTCCACTTGCGGTTGGACTCGCGCACCGTTTCGGGATCGTACATCTGCTCGGCTTCCTGCGCCAGTTTGTCCTGTTCCTCTTCGCTAAAGCCTTTGAATAAACCTTTCCGGCTCATGAGTTCTTCTCCTTTGATATGTCGAATGGTGTTGTCCACGGTGACAAGCAGTTGATCCAGTCGCGCCGCCTTCTTTTGCAGCGCCTCGCGGTGATTTTGCAAAGCCGCCAGCAGGTCGAAATCAGGGCGTCCCATGATTTTTTTGATCTCATCGAGCGGCATTTCCAACTCGCGGTAAAACAGAATCTGCTGCAACCTCAACAGCGACTCCTCCCCGTAGTAGCGATAGCCATTCTCGCCGATTCGGGATGGCTTGAGGAGACCGATGTCATCGTAGTGATGCAGGGTGCGCGGGGTCACGCCCGCCAGTTTAGAGAGTT
The DNA here is from genome assembly GCA_903837815.1 of uncultured Chloroflexota bacterium. GTDB lineage: Bacteria > Chloroflexota > Anaerolineae > Anaerolineales > Villigracilaceae > Villigracilis. Next base: position 6,022 of record CAILWD010000533.1, read on the forward strand.
GCTTGACTGTGAACATGGGATAACTATAAACTATGACGCAACGTTAATGTCAAGGGTTTAGGATTTTGCAAGGTGTCTAAAAAACTCATGGTGCTATAATCGCAAACAGGTGGAAATACTGGTTCGGGCAGGGCAAGACGATTTTGTTTCGGAGGCGAAACGTGATCACAGTGGAACATCTTTCGAAGAGTTTCGGGGATTTGATAGTGCTGCAAGACATCAGTGCGGAAATCAAGAAGGGCGAGGTGATCTCGATCATCGGTCCTTCGGGGACGGGCAAGAGCACCTTTCTGCGCTGTCTCAATTTGCTGGAGAAACCCACCAGCGGACACATCGTCATAGATGGGGTGGGTATTTTGCAAAAGGGTGCGAACGTGCCCAAGCTGCGACAGAAAATGGGCATGGTCTTCCAATCCTTCAATCTGTACGAACATCTAACTGTGCTGGGCAACATCACTCTTGGTCCGACTAAACTGCGGGGCTTGGGCAAGGCGGATGCTGAATCCAAAGCGATGGAACTACTCAGGATGGTCGGCCTCTCCGAAAAAGCGGACAATTACCCCGATGAGCTTTCGGGTGGACAAAAGCAACGGGTGGCAATTGCCCGCTGCCTGGCGATGGAGCCAGAAATCATCCTCTTTGACGAACCGACTTCGGCGCTCGATCCAACAATGATCAGCGAAGTCCTTGCCGTCATCCGCCGTCTTGCCAAGGGCGGGATGACCATGGCAATCGTCACCCATGAAATGGATTTCGCCCGCGATGTCTCGACCCGAGTTTTCTACATGGACGAGGGACTCATCTACGAGGAAGGCAGCCCGAAGGACATCTTCGAAAATCCCAAAAAGGAAAAGACTCGGACGTTCATTCAACGACTGCGAATTTTCAAAGAGGAAGTCCGCAGCCAAGATTTCGACTTATACAAGTTGAACGCAGGTATCGAAGCCTTCTGCGTCAAGCACACCATCGATAAGAAGATTGTAGATAACATCCTTCTGGTTGTCGAGGAAACGCTGGTGAACCTGCTCCTGCCGTTCAAGCGGGATGGACAGCCAATTTCCCTCGCCCTCGAATACGCCGAAAAACGTGATGAGTTCCAGGTGCTGTTCGACTACGCGGGCGAAGAGTACAACCCGCTGCTGGATGAAAGCGAAGACAACCTCGCGCTGATGATTGTCAAGGGTAAGTCAAAGGACATCCAGCACGCGTACGCAAACGGCATGAACCAACTTTCGATTTCCATCTAGAGGTCTCCCATGAATATCCAAAAAATTCAGAATGATGGCGATGTCACCCTTGCGCTTTCGGGCAGGCTGGACAGCGTTACACAAGCGGAATTGACGCAGGCATTGCAAAATGTGTTCAAGGAAAAGATCACCAGCCTGACGTTTGAACTCTCCGAGTTGGAGTATCTCAGCAGCGCGGGCTTGCGCGTGTTCCTCTTCGCGCGGAAAACGGTCAGCGGGATGGGCGGGAAGATGAAACTTGTCGGCGCGAATGAATCCATCAATGAGATTCTTCAAATCACAGGGTATGCGGACATCACCGTGATGAGAAAACGAGGCGGAAAATGAACGGCAAAGTGTTCAACAAAGCGATTCTGCTTTCCATCGCGGGCTTGGTCATTCTCTCGGTGTTGTCAGGCTGCGCCCAAAAACCAACTCCCGCGCCACAAAGCCAGGGGACAACGATGGACGAAGTGGCACAGGGGAAAATCGGCGTGCTGCTCGGCACGGTGTACGACACCTACCTGCAAAAGAATTATCCCAGCGCTCAGGTTTTGCAATACAAGAATTACCCCGACTTGATTCTGGCGGTGCAAAGCGGAAAAGTGGATTCGGGCTTCATCAACTGTCAGGCGTTCAAGGAACTGCAAAAGGAAAACCCGTTCCTGGTCACGCTGGTGGATGACGTCTTCAGCAATCCCGTCGGCGTGGGCTTCAATCAGGAGAACGACGACCTACGCGAGGAGTTCAACAAGTTTCTAACGGAGATCAAATCCAACGGCGTGTACGATGACTGGCGTCAGCGTTGGTTCAAAGACAACAACTACGAAATGCCCGTCATCGAAAACTCGAAGGCGAATGGCAAACTCATCGTCGGCATGGTCAGCGACAAGGGCTGGCCATTCACCGTCATTCAGGATAATCGTCTTGTTGGCTCGGATGTGGAATTGGTCGAACGCTTCGGGGCGTATTTGGGAAAGGAAGTCGAATACTCGGACATGGAGTTCGGCAGTCTGATCGCCGCCGTCTCCAGCAACAAGGCCGAGATGATCGTCAGCACCATCATGATCACGGATGAACGGAAGAAGCAAATCGATTTCTCCGACCCGTACTTCGAGTTGAGCGCCTGCGTGATGGGCGCAAAGCAGGAACAGGCGGACGCAGCCTCCCCATCCTTCTTCCAATCTGTGGCAGATAGTTTCTACAACAACATTATCGCCGAAGACCGCTACCTGCTTATCGTTGACGGGGTCAAAACCACAGGGGTCATCTCTGTGCTTGCCGTTCTGCTTGGCACACTGCTCGGCGCTCTGGTCTGCTGGATGCGGATGTCGCGACAGGCATTTGTTCAAGGACTGGCAAAGGTTTACATTTCCATCGTGCGCGGCATTCCCGTGCTGGTCTTGCTGATGTTGATTTTCTACGTGGTCTTCGCAAAAGTCAACGTGAACCCGGTGCTGGCGGCAGTGCTGGCGTTTGGAATCAACTTCGCCGCGTACGTCTCGGAAATGTTCCGCGCTTCGATTGAAAGCATTGACAAGGGTCAAACCGAGGCGGGGATTGCGGGCGGCTTCACCAAAACCCAGACCTTCCTCTATATTGTCATGCCGCAAGCCATACGGCGCGTGTTGCCAATTTACAAGGGCGAGTTGATTACGCTGGTCAAGATGACTTCCATCGTCGGCTACATCGCCGTGCAAGATTTGACCAAAGCCAGCGACATCATCCGCAGCCGCACCTTTGATGCCTTCTTCCCGCTCATCATGACCGCCGTGCTGTACTTCCTCATCTCCTGGCTGTTGCTGTTATTGCTCGGCGGCGTGGAACAAAAGACGGAGTTGAAACGAAAAAGAAATAGTGTGGTTTAATCCCTCTTATGGATATTATTTACCAAGACGAACACCTGCTTGTAACCAACAAGCCTGCGGGACTTTCCGTCCTGCCCGAAGGCTGGGAGCCTGACGCGCCGTACCTGGTCAAAATGCTGGAAGAAGACCCTTCGACAGGCTCAGGGCGAAAGGTTTGGGTCATCCACCGCATAGACAAAATCACCAGTGGAATTGTGGTCTTCGCGCTGACGGCGGAGGCGCACCGCAGTTTGAACATCCAATTCGAGAAACATCAGGTGGATAAAAAATATCACGCCATCGTCA
>CAILWD010000534.1 GCA_903837815.1 uncultured Chloroflexota bacterium
AGGAAATCATATTATGAAAGCAAAAACCAAAGCGCAATTGGTTGCCGAACTGGAAGCCGCCGTCGCCAGCGAAAGCGGGGAGCTGTTCTCACATGTCTTCGCTGCCAGCCCTTTTCAAATGGCGTTGACGGATACCGCAAGCGGAAAGTATGTGGAAGTCAACGAAGCCTTTCTGCGGATTTTGGGTTTTGCGCGCGAAGAGGTTATTGGCAAAACCGCATTGGAATTGAATTTATTTGTAAACCCCGATCAACGGGCGGAATTGCTCCAATGCATGGGGACGCAGGGATGTCTGCATGATGAGCATGTCCTTGTTCGCGCCAAATCGGGTGAAATTCGGCATGGTATTTTCTCGGCAGAATACATCCAGACAAATGGCCAGAAACTTTTATTGACGGTGATGAACGATGTCACCGAGAAAATGCGGGCGGAAGAACGCTGGCAGTTTGCGCTTGAGGGAGCAGGCGACGGCGTATGGGATTGGGACGCTCGGAGCAACCAGGTGTTTTTCTCGCGTCAGTGGAAATTCATGCTGGGTTATGAGGAAGACGAAATCGGCGATTCGCTGGATGAATGGTCGAGCCGCGTTCACCCGGATGATTTGCCGGTCACAATGGAAAAGGTCAACGCCCACCTGGAAGGAAAAATTCCTTTCTACGAGAGCGAACACCGCGTCCGCTGCAAAGATGGAAGCTACAAGTGGATTCTGGACCGCGGGAAAGTCATCGAGCGGACATCGGATCACAAGCCCCTGCGGGTCATCGGTACGCACAAGGATATTTCAGAGCGAAAAACCGCCGAAGAAAAACTATATCAAAGCAAGCGTCATTACCAATCGCTGATGGATTCGCTGAATATCAGCCTGTGCCGCTGGCTGCCCGACACAACGCTAACCTATGCCAACGAGAAATACAAAGGGATTTTCGGCGTGCAGGGTGAGGCGGTCGGACAAAGATGGCTCAACTTCCTGCCTGAAGATACCCGCGCCTCCACCGCCGTGTTTTACAACGAAGTGGCTGAAAACCCGCATACAGTCACGTATGAACATCCGGTCACGGTGGAGGATGGGAGCATACGCGAATATCAATGGATCGACACCCCCATCCTCGACGAACAGGGGAAAACGCTGGAATTTCAATCGGTCGGCATCGACATCACCGAACGAAAACAGGCTGAAGAGCGGCTCGCCGAATCTGAAAAAAAATATCGTGAATTGGTACAATTTGCCCCGGTGGGCATTTATGAGGTGGACTTCCGCACGCCCAGGTTCATTTCCGTCAACGAGGTAATCTGCAAAACTACAGGCTACACCCGCGAGGAATTGCTCGCCATGTCTCCCCTGGAAATTATGGACCAGCGCGGACGGGAAATTTTCACCGACCGTATGCGCAGGTGGATATCGGAAGAACAGGCAGACCCAAACATCGAATACCGCATCAAGACAAAGGATGGCCGCGAGGTGGACGTGCTGCTGAGCGTGACCTTTACCCGCGACGCAGAAGGGAAGCCGCTGGGCGCAACCGTCATTGCCAATGACATCACCAGGCGCAAACTTGCCGAAAACGCGCTCATTGCCAGCGAAAAGAAATTGAAATCACTGATCGAATCACAGTCGCATTTCGTCATCCGCATCAACATGGAGGGCAAATACACCTACTGGAACAAGCAGTTCGAGCGGGAATTCGGGTGGTTGCATGAGTCGGCAGGCGGAATAAAAAATGCAAATACAATGACCTCCATCTGTGAATATCATCACCAGCGCGTCAGAGAGGTGGTGGAAAAATGCATCGCCCGGCCGGGAACTGTGTTCACGGTCGAAGTTGATAAGCACGCGCGCGGCGGCGGCGTGCGCACAACCTTGTGGGAATTCATCTGCCTGACAGATGAACACAACCAGCCTTCCGAAATCCAATGCATGGGGATCGAAATCACCGAACGCAAACAGGCTGAGGAAGCCCTGCGCGTCAGTGAGGAAAAATATCGCGGGTTGATGGAAAGCCTCGACAACTCCGTATCTACTGTG
>CAILWD010000535.1 GCA_903837815.1 uncultured Chloroflexota bacterium
CTCGCTCGTCGTCTACGAACCGATTCCCGCCGAACTCGAAGTCATCGCCCAAACCGACGAAGGCGAAGTGATGGGACTCAAGCACAAGCAGCACCCGACTTATGGCGTGCAGTTCCACCCCGAGTCGATCCTGACCGAGCACGGCAAGCAATTGCTCAAGAATTTCCTTGATATCAAGATCGCGCCTCCGCCCTCGACCGAACCCGTCATGCTCAAGCCTTTCATCGCCAAAGTCATCAACCGCACCGACCTGACCGACCTCGAAGCCGAAGAAGCGATGACCGTCATCATGACAGGCGGCGCAACTCCCGCGCAGATCGGATCCTATCTCACCGCATTACGCATGAAAGGCGAGACCATCCCCGAGATTACAGGCTCCGTCCGCGCAATGCGTAATGTCGCCGTGAAGGTCAACGTCAACTCAACCGACCCTATCTACGATATCGTCGGTACAGGCGGCGACGGCGCACACACCTTCAACATCTCCACTGCCGCTGCATTCGTTCTCGCAGGCACAGGACGCAAAGTTGCCAAGCATGGCAACCGCGCCGCGTCATCCCAATGCGGCAGCGCGGATGTTCTCTCCGCCCTCGGCGTCAACCTCGACCTCACACCCGATCAAGTCGCGGCAGCCATTGAACAAGTCGGCATCGGCTTCATGTTCGCGCCCAAGTTTCACCCTGCCATGAAACACGCCGTCGGTCCGCGCAAAGAGATGGGGCAGCGTACCATCTTCAACGTCCTTGGTCCGCTCACCAATCCCGCGGGTGCGCGCATCCAACTCACGGGCGTTTACGACGCCAAACTCACCGAGCCGCTCGCGCACGTCCTCAAAGAACTTGGCAGCCAAGCCGCGCTCATCATCCACGGCGCCAACGGTCTCGACGAACTCAATCCCACGGGTGTCAATCGCGTCAGCCATCTTCGCAACGGCAGCGTTGAAACCTACGACCTCAATCCCGCCGACCTCGGTCTCGCGTCCTGCACCGTCGCCGACCTTCGCGGCGGCACTCCCGACGAGTCCGCACAGATGATGAGAGACATTCTTTCTAACAAACTCACAGGTGCCCGCCGCGACGCCGTCCTGCTCAACACCGCCGCTGCCCTCGCCGCCGAAACAGGCGACTTCAAATCCGCGCTCGCCGAAGCCACCGCATCTCTTGATAGTGGCAAGGCTTTCGAAAAACTCAATGCCCTTGTAGAGTTCACTCGCTCGTAAGGGCGGATCGCGATCCGCCCCTACACAAACCACTATGACAAACATCTTAGAAAAAATCCTCGACCAAAAACGATTGGAAATTGCGGCGCTCGACGCCCAAGCCTTGCGCCACGCCGCCGAGCAGAGTCCAACGCCCAGAGATTTTCTCGCCGCCATACAGCGCCGCCGCTTCGGACTCCGCCCAAGCCTGATCGCTGAACTCAAGCGTGCCTCACCCTCCAAGGGAATCCTCGCCCCGCACCTCGACCTCTTCCAAGTGGCAGACATCTACACCCAAAACGGCGCATCAGCAATTTCCGTTCTCACTGACGAGAAATTCTTTCAGGGCAAACTTGAAACACTTCACGATTTACGTTTTACTCATCACTCATCACTGCCCTTGCTCAGAAAAGATTTCATCATCGACGAGTCCCAAATCTACGAAGCCCGCGCCAACGGAGCCGACGCCATCCTCCTCATTGCCGCCGCTCTCCTCGACGACTCTCGCTTCGCCGACCTCCACGCTTGTGCCTTGAGTTTGGGTTTGACTGCCCTTGTCGAAGTCCACGATGAAGCCGAAACCGAACGCACTTTGAACATTCCCAACATCCAACTCATCGGCATCAACAACCGCAACCTCGCCACCTTTGAAGTCTCCCTCACCACCACCGAACGCCTCCGCCCAATGATCCCCGCCGATATCACCGTCGTCGCCGAAAGCGGCATCTTCACCGCCGCCGATGTCCAACGCTTGGAAAAAGCCAACATAGACGCTATCTTGGTAGGGGAGGCGTTGGTGACTTCAGAAGATATCCCTACGAAAGTGAGAGAACTTTCGGGAATGCAGAAGTCAGAATGAAGAATGCAGAATAAAAAATTCTTCACTCTGCATTCTTCATTCTGCATTGAGTCAATCACACAACTATGACTAAAATAAAGATCTGTGGCATCAAAACCCTCCCTGACGCCCTCGCCGCCATCGAAGCAGGTGCGGATTATCTTGGATTCAACTTCTACCCCAAGAGCGTCCGTTTCATTGAAAAATCTGCATGTGCTGAGATCACATCCGTTCTGAAACGAGAACACCCACAAATTAAACTCGTCGGCGTTTTCGTCAACTCACCCGTGGAAGAAATCAAAGACATTCTGCAAACCTGTCAACTCGACCTTGCCCAACTCCACGGCGACGAAACGCCAGAGACATTTGCCCAACTTGCTCTGCAAGCCTTCCGTGCCTTTCGCGGAATCCCAGAATCAAATGCGGGCTATGAAAGAAATAAAGTCCCCACCATGCTGATAGACGCCGCCGTAAAAGGTGTCTACGGCGGAAGCGGTGTCACCGCCGATTGGACAGCCGCCGCAGAACTCGCAAAAAAATATCCGCTCCTGCTCGCGGGCGGACTCACCCCCGAACACGTCGCGGACGCCGTTCGCCAAGTCCAACCCTGGGGCGTGGATGTGGCTTCGGGTGTTGAATCCGCTCCAGGGGAGAAAGACGCGGAGAAGATGGTTCAATTCGTGAAAGCAGTTCGAGTCGCAGAATCCAAATAGAAAGTAGAAAGTGGAGAGTCGACTTCCTACTTTCCACTTTCCAGAAGAGAGAAAACACATGCCCACTACATTGCTTCCCCACAAATTCGGTCCCTACGGCGGACAATTCGTCCCCGAAACGCTTATGCCCGCGCTGATTGAATTAGAGCGTGAATTCGTCTCGGCACGGAATGACCCAGCCTTCAACCAGGAGTTCGATAAATTGATGGCGTCGTTTGTCGGCAGACCCACGCCGCTCACATACGCCAAGCGCCTCTCCGAAAAATTGGGCGGCGCGCAAATCTATTTGAAGCGTGAAGACCTTGCTCACACGGGCGCGCATAAGATCAATAACGCGTTGGGGCAGGCGTTGTTGGTGAAGCGTATGGGCAAGAAACGCATCGTCGCAGAGACAGGCGCGGGTCAGCATGGAGTCGCATCGGCGACAGCGGCGGCGCTGCTTGGATTGGAATGCGTCGTGTACATGGGTTCCGTGGATATCGCACGCCAGGAGCCGAACGTCTTCCGCATGAAATTGCTTGGGGCGGAAGTGCGACCTGTCGAGTCGGGCACGAAGACCTTGAAAGACGCCATCAATGAAGCCATCCGTGATTGGGTGACGAACGTGCGCGACACGCATTATCTTTTGGGGTCGGCATTGGGTCCACATCCATATCCGACCATCGTGCGCGAGTTTCAGTCTGTCATTGGGCGTGAGGCACGCGAGCAAATGCTCATGGACGCGGGACGCCTGCCCGATACGGTCATCGCCTGTGTGGGCGGCGGCTCGAACGCTATCGGCGTTTTCAGTGGATTTGTCAACGACGAAGCCGTGGAGTTGATCGGCGTGGAAGCAGGCGGCAGCGGTATCGCTTCGGGCAACCATGCGGCGCGTTTTGGCGACGCAACCAAGGCGCGGGTGGGTGTGATTCATGGAACTCGCACGTATGTGTTGCAGGATGAAGATGGTCAGATCGCGGAAACGCATTCTGTTTCGGCTGGTTTGGATTATGCGGCTGTTGGTCCCGAACATGCCATGCTGCGCGATACCGAACGCGCCTTCTACACCTCCGCAACCGATGAGGAAGCACTGAGCGCCTTCCAAACCTTATGCCACACGGAGGGAATCATCCCCGCGCTTGAGTCGTCTCATGCAATTGCAGAGGTCATCAA
>CAILWD010000536.1 GCA_903837815.1 uncultured Chloroflexota bacterium
AGAGGATTGAAGGCAAAGAAAGCAGGACTTCGAGCGAACAAAGGAAGATGTCGTCAACAGGTGGGAAAACCACCTGAAAACCCTTGAAAATGCCAAAAAGTGTAATGGTCACAAAAGGGATGAAAAGTTGTAAGATTGGCATATGAAAAGCAAACGAACCTATTTTCCGCCGACGACAGTCCAACAGAGGAAACTACTGTTCGAGACATGGGAGCAGTTACATAACGTCGCAAAAGCCTGCGAAAAAGCACATGTTGGGATGGGTACTTTCTACAAATGGAAGCCGCGTTTTGAAAAGGAGGGCTACGCAGGATTAGAAAACACCAAAAAACTTGGCGCGCCCGTAGGGACAGGGCGAATAGCCCCGGAAATCGAGAGCAAAGTGATCGAGTTACACAAATCTCACGAAGACTGGGGGAAAAAGCGACTGGCGGATGAAATCGCCAAAGAGAATAACTGGGCGCCATTGGTGAGTCGGAACTGTGTACGACGTATCTTGCGAGACGCCGGGGTATGGGCGTCGGAGAGCAGGAAGCCTAAAAAAAGTCATTCCAGCCGGTAAGCAGAACAGCAGACGAACCAGGACAGGCGGTCAACGTTGATTTGTTGTTCGTACCTGCCACACATCAGGTCGATATCAAACTGCCAGCCGTGAGTGGTTCATCGGGGCATTTGGTGATAGAACGCATACCAGAAGACAAGCAAGAACCAACTTATCCGGGACTGGTGTTTGCAAATACTGACTTGAGCTATGCCGAAGCAATGCGGTTGTTTGTCGAGGCATCAGCGCCGCTTTCGGGGGTGCGCCAGAGCAAGTCAGTCGGGGAAACACCCTCTAAACGAGAGCAGACCCGACAATTGCGCCAAGAACAAGCTGATTTACGTACCAAACGGCGTCAAGTACGTCAGCAAAGGCAATCAGCAGACGCCGCCTGGCGTCAAAGTCGCAAAGAACTTCGAGACAACCAGCCCTCCGACCAACCCAAAGTACGCGCTTGCTGGGGCTCTTGCAAACTAAAAGCAGAACAGCGTCAGGTCTTGCGAGGTCAGCGCCAGCAACAACTTGCTTTGCGCCAGCAGGAAGATGCTCAATGGCGTTTGGATAGGCAGAAGTTAGGCGAGAAAATGGTTTTGCTCCCTCTTGTTTCTGCCTGGGTCGCCATTTTGCTGATCGTGGATAACTGTACTCGCCAGTGTTGGGGACTGCCCATCTTCGTTACAGGGTCCCATCTCACGGCTGAGATGGTTGTTGCTGCCTTACGGGCTTTACTGCCTGCCGAGTTGCAGTTCTTGATCTCTGATCGTGGCACTCATTTCACGGCACAGGTATTTCAACAACTTGTGCTGAATGCCAATTTTGTACATGTGGTGATCGCACGCCATCGTCCACAGTCCAATGGGATTGCAGAGCGCTTTGTCCGTACAATCAAAGAATGGCTCACAGACAAAACCTGGGATTCCAGCACAGCGTTAGAAAATTTGCTTGCAACGTTTCTGGCAGAATTCAACGATAGACCGCATCAAGGCTTACCTATCCCTGGCTTATCGCCCAATGAATACGCCAACCGTATATGGTTGATGTAGCCACTCTTTCACCTTTTCTGTGACCATTACAAATTTTTTGAAATTCGCTTTTTTGTTGGGAATTTTCCCGCCCTGCCACGCATCGAATCTTCATCTTTCGAGAATGTCCCTTTAATTATGATTGTGTCTGGGTGCGTTATGCAATCCCAATATGCTGCCGAGAATCATTCCATGCTAAAATTCAAGGCGCATCATACAAGGAGCATTTCGCGCTGAAAAGAATCTCCCTTTCACTTCTGTTTCTATTATGGCTGGCTTTCATCCTTGCCATTTTTTTCATTGTCCAAAAGCCGGACTTCCTGCAAGTGTTGGGCGGCTTGAAGAATTTATTTTTGACCATCGCCATTCCGCTGTTTATGGCGACGCTGGCGACTTGCATGGGCGGCTATCTTCTCCCTAAAAGTGACTCTCTGGAACGGTTAACGCTTGGCACAGCTCTGGGTATGGGGATGTGGGGACTGGCAGGTTTCGCGCTGGCCGCTCTTGAACTGGCAAAACCACTCGCCATCCTGTTTGTTTTTATCGCCCTTGCCGGATATTTTATGTTTTCGGGAAAGTTGTTGCAGGTGTGGAAGGATGCCCAGTATGCAGCGGGAGAAATACATTCAAGCGCAAAGAATACCGCGGGCTGGATTCCGATCAGCCTGACCGTTGGAGCCATTTTTTCCTTTCTCCTGGGACTTGCCCCTCCTGCGGAAGATTTCGACGGGCTTTTCTATCATCTAACGGTTCCCGCGTGGTGGTTGCGAGATGGCGGATTAACCTCCGCGCAGATGCCTCATTATTGGTATCCGCAAATTGTCGAGGGGAGTTTTGTTATCCCCATGTCGCTTGGATACGACACCTCCGCGCATTTGATCCACCTACTATGGCTGATCTTATCCATTCTTTTGTTGTGGCATTGGATGCGGCAATTGCAGGGAGATTCCAGCGCCTGGGATGTCGTGTCCATACTATTGAGTATGCCTTCGCTTTTATGGCTGGCAAGCTGGGCCTACACTGATTACGCGCTGACCTTTACGGGTATCGCTTCTTTATACTCGCTGTGGAAGTGGAAAGAAAGCGACAGCACAAGGTGGCTGTTCCTTGGAGGAATCATGGCGGGCTTGGCTATCAGCGTGAAGTACACCGGCTTTATTGTGCCGTTGACTGGCGCATTGCTAGCGGCTCTTTGGGGGAACGACAACGCGCGCCGTTTTAAAAAGATTTTTTATTTCTCTGCCGCCTCTCTGGTAGTCGCATCGCCCTGGTATTTGCGCAATTGGATATGGATGGGGAATCCGGTGTATCCGTTTGTATTCGGTGGAAAGTTTTGGGATTCTTTTCTAGATCAGGCTTATTCCGCGCCCGGTTCAGGCATCGGGTTTGACCCCGGTCAAATTATATTACTGCCGCTTACGGCCACCCTCGGCACGCGGGACATGAATTTCTTCGATGGGCGGATTGGGCCGTTATTCCTCATCCTTTTGCCAATATTTGCGTATGTCCTTTTTCAATTCAAATTACTGGAGGAGAAAATCAAACATGCGCTTACGGCGGTGGTCATTTTCAGCCTGCTCGGTTTTACCGCATGGTTTGCCGGCGTTATCAGCAGCGCGCATTTATTCCAGACAAGGCTGCTATTCCCGACCCTGTTCCCTTTGACGATCTTACTTGCGGTGGGCTGGAATGACCTTGCAAAACTGAACCTGCCGCGATTAAACATCGATTACATTTTCCGCGCCATGCTTGCGTTTGTAGTGATCGTGAACCTGCTCAACTTCGGATTACAGGCGCTTGTTCGAAACCCCCTGACCGTCGCCATGGAAATCACCTCCCGCCGGCAATACATCGAAGAGCGACAACCGGATTATGCAAGCGCATTAACGCTGATTGAAAAAGTTCCCGCAAACGCAAAAGTCTATTTCCTGTTCGAGCCGCGCAGCTATGGGATGACTCCACGTGTTCAGCCGGACTCCATCAATGCCAACTTCCTGCACGACCTATGGCAATACAAAACGCCTCAAAATATTGTAAAGGCCTGGAAGCAACAAGGTTATACGCATATCCTTCTTTCAAACAATGGGGCAAACTTCATTTTCCAGAACGAGCCGTCTCCCGTTTCAAACGGCGAAGCATCACTTAAAGCAGTGGAGAATCTTCTAAACCTTGTAGATATCTCTCAAAACGGAAGTTATACGTTATATAAAATCCCTTAATACTTAAAATGTAAAAGCCAGACCCATATCGTTGATGTGCGTCAGAACCGGGCTGGGATTGGGGAAATTGCCAGGCTCCGAATGCTATCCAACGCTATCCAGCATCTTTCTCCTTGTCCATTGAAATTATAGTTAAAAAGTTGTATTCTGGTGGCGAAACGACACACCGTCAGATTGCCCGCAACACATCATCATCGGGGATAAAGGCATTCTTCTGCGCACGAAAAGGAGAAAATGCTATGAGAAGCAAACGACCATTAACGAAATTCCTTGGTTTAATACCCGGATATATAATACTTTTGATTGCGTGCGGCGCGCCGCAACCGGCAGCCATACCTACTCTCACGCCACCCCCGAATACCGCAGCGCCAAGCGCGGATACAGCCGCTCCGCTGAACCCTTCGGCAAGGTCATACATCTCACTTGCATACGACGTGGAATCAGGCCGGGTGATATTGTTTGGCGGACAAACAGGGGATTATGCAGAGGCGGCTTCTTACAACGGCGAGACCTGGTCCTATGATTTTACGGCCAACCGCTGGCTTCTGATGCAACCCGCTGCGGCACCAACAGCGAGAGCGGCGTCCGAGTTGGCTTATGATTCCGAATCGGATCGGGTCATTTTGTTCGGCGGATGCGTCGGACCGTCTTTTGAACGCTGGGGGAGCGGGGCAACCTGGGCTTACGACTACAACACAAACACGTGGATGGAGATGGCAAAAGGTCCGAACCGACATGTCGGGCCGCGTCTCGCCTACGACTCGGAGTCAGATCGCGTCATCCTATTCGGGGGGTACGATATGAACGACTTTTTCTACAACGATACCTGGGCTTATGATTTCAACACCGACACATGGAAGGAAATGAAACCGAAAGACAGCCCTCCTGGACGCAATTACCAGGCAATGACCTACGACTCAAAGGCTGACCGGGTTTTGGTGTGGGGTGGGCTTAATATTTCTGGAAGCGCGCCCGTTGATGAAAGTATATGGGCGTATGACTACAACTCAAATTCATGGCAGGAAATAAAACCCGTCGAGCCGTACCCGAAAGGGCGGGAGTACCCCGCAATGGTCTATGACCCCGCGGCAGACCGGACAATTTTATTTGGGGGAAATATTGGCGGTGATGAGACCTGGAGTTACGATTACAACTTGAACACATGGACAAAACAGGAACCTGTCACAACGCCGGAAAAAACATCCCGTCACGCAATGGCTTATGCCGCCGACGCGAATCGGATTATTTTATTTGGCGGTCAGGCAGGCGCGGGAATGTTTTTTACAAACGAGACCTGGGCTTACGACTTCGACAAAGTCTTGTGGACAAACGTGACGCAGCAACCCTAGCCGCTTTTGCCTCATTAAATTGGACTCTTGCATTTGCGCTCCTGCCGCCGAGAAAGCCGGCGGGATAGTTTGATCACTTTTGCTGGAAAACCAGGAACCATCGTAGAATGGGCTTTATGAAACGCGACCTGTATTTCAGCAAACCAATCATGAATGCAGCGGGGCTGTTGGGGTTCTCGCCAGACTTCCGAAATCCTGGAGATTTCGGAAGTCTAAACGGCTTCGGCGCGTTCGTGACAAACCCCATCAGCCTGCGTCCGCGCGCGCCAACCGCCCACCCAGCGGTGATGGAATTTCCCGGCGGATTTCTGTTGCATTCGGGTTTGCCAAACCCCGGGCTGGCGGCAGTGATCAAGAAACACGCCGCCCGCTGGAACCGCGCCAACATCCCCATCATCGTCCACCTGATGGCTGACCGCCCCGAAGAGACTCGTCACATGATTCAGATACTCGAAGGCATCGAGAACGTGATGGCAGTCGAACTTGGCTTCGCCCCGCTGCTTTCAGACGACATCATTTTTCTGAATTTGGAAATATGCGCGGGCGAACTCCCGCTGATTTTCTCCCTGCCGCCGGAACAAATCCTGCGCCTCGCTCCGCGCCTGATGGATGGCGGGGCGGCGGCAGTCAGCATGTCGCATCCGCGCGGGGCGTTGATGCGCGAAGGAAAACTGGTCACGGGCAGGTTATTGGGGCGGGCGCAGTTTCCACGCTCACTGGAAATCGTCCGCGCGGCGGCAATGCTTGCGCGAAGCGTGCCGGTCATCGGGGCGGGCGGAGTCTGGACGGAGCAGGACGCGGCAGACATGCTATCAGCGGGGGCAATGGCTGTCGAAATGGACGCCAGTTTGTGGTTGCCGCGAAAAATCTCCGATTGAAAAAGGAGTCGGGGGGCCCAACTCCTTTTCATGTCTGCCCAACTTCGGGCTGATCGCCGCGTTCGATTATTTGCCGCGCCCCATTACATCCATCACCGCAACAGAGGCAATTTGCACAATGGCGTTCACATCGTCACCCGTTTGCAAAACATGAACAGGCGCGCCTGTGCCCAACAGGATGGGGCCAATTGCCTTGGCGTTGCCGAGACGGGCAAGCAGCTTGTAAGCGATGTTCGCCGACTCGAGCGAGGGGAAGACCAGCACATTCGCATCCTTCACTGCGCTGAACGGATAACGCTCTTCGATGATCTCCGGTACGACTGCGGTATCTGCCTGCATCTCGCCGTCCACTTTCAAGTCGGGGCGGCGCGCTTTCACCAGCCCCACCGCCTTGCGGACTTTGTCTGAGAAGGGATGCGGGGTGGAACCAAAATTCGAGAAGGAGAGGAAAGCCACATGCGGATCGATTTCGAGTTTCTTTGCATAATCTGCAGCCAGCAGGGCGATTTCCGCCAGTTGTTCGGCAGTCGGGTCGATGTTGACTGTGGCGTCGGTGAAGAGGAAGACCTTCTCCTCGAAGATCATGATATACACCCCCGCCACCAGCGAGCCGCCGGACGCCGCATGATGAATTTGCAAAGCGGGGCGAATCACATCGGGGTAATCGAATGTGAGACCCGAAACGAACGCATCGGCGTCTCCCAGTTTGACCATCATCGACCCCAATACATTGGGGTCATGCACCTTTTTGAAGGCATCCTTCATGGTCGAGCCTTTGCGCTGGCGCAGTTCATAATAGGCTTTTGCATAGGCTTCCATCTTGAAGAAGGTGACCGGGTCTACGATTTCAGGCTGGTATTCGATACCCAATTCGCTGATGCGCTTGTCGATGACCAGTTTGCGCCCGATCAAAACCGGGGTGGCGATGCCTTCCTCCTGAACCTGGTGCGCCGCGCGGATGATCTTCTGCTCCTCGCCTTCGGCGAATACCACCCGCTTTGTCCCGCCTGACGAACGCGCATGATTTTGGAAGAAGTAGCGGATACGCTCGCCCTTGCCCTGGCGATATGCCAGTTGCTCGCGATATTCGTCGATGTCCACCGGCTTGCGCGCCACGCCCACCTTCATTGCCATTTCAGCCACGGCAGGAGCCTCCCACAACAGCACGCGCGGGTCGAGCGGCTTGGGAATGATGTACTCGCGTCCAAATTTCATGCTGGAGACGCCATAGGCGCGCAGCACTGAATCGGGCACGTCTTCCTTCGTCAGCGCGGCAAGCGCCTTCGAGGCGGCAAACTTCATTTCCTCGGTGATCTGCTTTGCGCGGACATCCAGCGCGCCGCGGAAGATGAAGGGGAAGCCCAACACGTTGTTGACCTGGTTGGCATAATCGGAACGTCCGGTGGCGATGATGACATCCTTGCGGGCTTCCTTTGCCAGTTCGGGTCTGATCTCCGGGTCGGGGTTTGCCATGGCGAAAATGATCGGGTCACCCGCCATCGTCTTGACCATTTCGGGGGTCAGCACGTTGGCAACCGAAAGCCCGTAGAACACATCCGCGCCCGCGACGGCATCGGCCAGCGTGCGGTGTCCCTTGTCTTCGACTGCAAGGCGATCCTTGTATTTGTTCATGCCTTCCTTGCGTCCCTTGTAAACGACGCCTTTTGTATCGCACAGCATAATGTTCTCGCGCCTCACGCCCCAGCTAATGGCAAGTTCGGCGCACGAGATGGCGGAAGCGCCCGCGCCGGAGATGACAATGCGGATTTCATCGTGCTTCTTGCCGACGACCTCCAGCGCGCTGGCAAGCCCCGCCGAAGAGATGATCGCCGTACCATGCTGGTCATCGTGGAAGACCGGGATGTCCAGTATTTTCTTCAACTCTTCTTCGATGTAGAAACATTCGGGGGCTTTAATGTCTTCGAGATTGATCCCGCCAAAGGTGGGGGCAATGGCCTTTGTCACCTTGATGATTTCATCGGGGTCATGCGAATCCACCTCGATGTCGAAAACATCGATGTCGGCAAATTTCTTGAACAGCACCCCCTTGCCTTCCATCACGGGCTTTCCAGCCAGCGCGCCGCGGTCGCCAAGCCCCAGGATCGCCGTGCCATTGGAAACCACCGCCACAAGATTGCCCTTCGAGGTGTACTCATAGGCATCATCGGGGTTCTTTTCAATCTCAAGCACGGGTTCCGCCACGCCGGGGGAATACGCCAGACTCAGGTCGCGTTGGGTATCCATGGGCTTGGTTGGCACAATCGCCACCTTGCCGGGCTTGCCCTTTAAACGATGATATTCAAGCGCATCTTCACGTGTGAACTTTGCCATACAGCCTCCATTGAAAATGTCAGATGGGATTTGAAACAAATCAAATTATTGCACATCTCGTGAAATTCACCAAGTTCCATTTGTCACGAAATGTCACGGGCGTCTTCATAGCCTGCAATGAAAAAAGGCTCTTTAGGATTTGCCGTGATTTGTACACGGAAAAGAACGGATTTTTTCAGTAAAAAAATCCGTGTATGTTTGTGAAATCCGTCAAATCTGTGTTCGAAAGGTTTTAATCACGGGAACTCCCAGAGGCCCTGAAAAAATTCTGGTAGGAATTGTTAAAATTCAAGTATAATCAGAACAAATCCGAAAGGATTCAGACAAAAACCTCCGCCATCACCGGCTCTCATGAAACTGACTGGATATTCGCGCACCCTCCCGCGGGAGTTGCTTTGTGAGTCAAATTATAAATACGGTCTGCAGGAAAAACTTAGCTTTACGCCGTTTGCTCTGCGATTTTTTGATTCATTGCCCGATTTGACCCACCTCCCCCCCATCGCGGGAACTGGAGTGTGATCAACCAACCAGGCCTTTTTCACAGCCGGATGCCGACCAGAAAGAGCGGAAGTTCTGGCTGTTTGCATTTAAAAGATGAGGAAGATAACCGCAATCACGGTCCAAAAGAACAGCCCCAATCGGGTGAACATTTACCTCGATGGAGAATTTGCCTTCGGACTGGCGCGCATCACAGCCGCGTGGCTGAAAACCGGCGACGGACTCAGCGATGAGAAGATTGCCAGATTGCAGGATGAAGATTCACGTGAACGGGCATACCAGCAAGCCATGCTCTTTTTGAGTTACCGCGCCCGTTCGGAAAAGGAAATACGGCAAAACCTGAAAAAACACGAGTACGCCGAAGGCGTCATCGAAGACAGCCTCGAGCGACTCCGCAAGGCAGGTCTTGCCAACGACAATGAATTTGCCCGCGCATGGGTGGAAAATCGGAACACATTCCGCCCGCGCAGTAAAAAAGCCCTGGCGCTTGAACTACGCCAAAAGGGACTCGACGACGAGACGATTCAGGCTTCCCTGTCTGCAGTGGACGAGGACGCTCTCGCCTACGAAACCGGCTTGAAACGCGCCACCCGCTTGAAGGGATTGGAGCGAAGCGAGTTTCGCAAAAAGTTGAGTGAGTTCCTCCTCCGCCGCGGCTTTTCGTACTCCGTCGCCGCGTCCGCCGTCTCCAGAGTCTGGAACGAAACGCGGGCGGAGTTACAACCTAATGAATACGATGAGGACATGTTATGAATCCGATTGTTCTTTTTATAGACCTGGCAGCCCTGGTCGTCGGCGCTGTGGCGGGATATTTCTTTCACCGCTACCAGGCCGAAAAAGCCGCCAAGGCGCGGCAGGAAAAAGCCGATGACACTCTCAAGATTGCCAACGAACAGGCGCGCCTGATCGAAAGCGGTTCGCGCGAAAACGCCACCAAGATCGTGCAGGCGGCTGAATCCGAAATCAAGGAACGCCGCATCGAGTTAAACCGCGAGACTGAGCGCCTCGACAAGCGCCGCAGCGAGTTGGATTCCCGCTTCGATAAGATCGAACAACGCGAACAAATGCTCAACAAACGCCAGTCACAGATTGACCGGCGCGGTAATGAAATCGACAAACTACACGAAGAACAGACGAAGAAGCTGGAATTCATCGCCCAGATGACACCCGATGAAGCCCGCAAGGAACTTTTCGCCGCCGTCGAAAAGGAAGCAAGGGGCGATATGGCGCGCATCATCCGCCAGATCGAAGCCGAAGCGCGCGAAGAAGGCGAAAAACGCGCCCGCAAATTGATCGCCGACGCCATCCAGCGCGTGGCTTCGGAGCATGTTGCCGAAGTGACCCGCGCCGTTGTCACCCTGCCCAGCGAAGAAATGAAGGGACGCATTGTCGGGCGCAACGGACGCAACATCAAAGCCTTCGAGCAGGCGGCTGGCGTGGACGTGATCGTGGACGACACTCCCGACTCGGTCACAGTCTCCTGTTTTGACTCCGTCCGCCGCGAAATTGGGCGTCGCGCACTGGCCAAACTCGTCCTCGACGGGCGCATCCATCCGGCGCACATCGAAAAGGTGCTGGAAGACGAAGCCAAGGCTGTCGAGAAAGTCATCAACGAAGCGGGAGAGCAGGCGGCGTACGAAGCCGGCATCACCGGCCTGCATACCGAAGTCCTGCGCATGATGGGACGTTTAAAATTCCGCACTTCCTACGGTCAGAACCAACTGGCACATGCGGTGGAAGTGGCAAAACTGGCGGGTATCCTCGCCGCTGAAATTGGCGCCAACGTCGAACTCTCCAAACAGGGTGGCTTCCTGCACGATATTGGCAAAGCCATGGACCACAACCAGGACGGCACGCACGCCGGGCTGGGCGCAGAATTCTGCAAACGCTACGGGGTCCACCCGGTGGTGGTCAACGCGATTGCATCTCATCACCATGAAATAGACCAGGACAGCACCGAGGCAGTCATCGCCGAAGCCGCCGATGCGATCTCCGGGGCGCGGCCTGGCGCAAGGCGCGAGGATTTGGAAGCCTACATCAAGCGCATCCGCTCGCTGGAGGAAATGTCCATGTCTTTCGACGGCGTGCAGCAAGCCTTCGCCATTCAGGCTGGCCGCGAAGTCCGCATTCTGGTCAAACCCGATTCCATCGACGATCTCGCCTCTGTCCGCCTGGCACGAGACGTGGCGAAGCGAATCGAAGAAACCATGCAATACCCCGGTCAGATCCGCGTGACGGTGATCCGCGAAACGAGAGCCACCGAGTACGCGAAGTAAAAAGAAGGAAAGCAAACGCCGCGCCGGTGCAGATTCGCATCGGCGCGGCGTTTTCAATTCTCTGTTTACATGGAATTGAAATTATAGAAGTGACAGGGTACGATAAAATAAAGTCATGTCAGGCAGACCCCTTCCCCATTTGATCTCCAGGCAGACGTCGAAAATGGCAGATCGATTCTCCGCGTGGATTATTGCCGCGCTGGCAGCCGCCTACATTCTCACATTTCCCATGCATCACCTGCCAATGCTGGTTGTGTTCCCGGTGGTTGCAATTGGCTGGTTCCACAAGACGCGGGGCGGGTTGACCGCCGGACTCCTTGCAATACTGCTCGACTTTATCCTCATCTATTTCCATGAGGGGGAAAATAGTTGGCTCGATATGCTGCAAAAAGAAGCCGAAAATCTTTTCCTGGTTGGGCATCTCTTTGTCATCCTGGCTGGCTGGAGCGTTGGCGCATTGCGGGAGATGAGTGACACTCGCCTTCACGCTGAAGATGAATTATATTCACGCGAACGCTACTTGACGCTCTTGAAAATGGCCATCGACGACATTTTAAATCCCCGCCAGTCAGAAGACGGATATCAGCAACTGCTTATTCACATGGCAAACCTGTTCGAAGCTGACCATGGCTATTTCTTGCAATTGGACTCTGTTGAAGAACAGGGAGTATCTCTCATTGTTTCGTCGGCTTTGGCAGGCGAGGATAGTGTTTTCAGCATCCCCTTGAAGCACGGCGAGTCGCCCGCCATCGAGGCAATCCTGAATACTAGTCACGTTGCGGTCATGGAGAACGAAGCGGGTTCAGTGGACATAATCAATGCCACGCTCTTCAAGGATCTGGACGCTCCCATCCATCGTATCTTTTGTATCCCATTGACAGCCAGGGGAAAAAAGCTGGGCACGGTGGCGCTCGCATACATCTCACAGCGACTTATATCTTCCGTAGAACTTAATTACGCCCGGGAAGCCAGTGACCAAATTGCGCTGGCAATGTGGACCACCCAGCAGGAAATCGAACTCCAGCGAAATCTGCGCGAATCGAACAGCCTGTCGAACATTGCGCTGGCGCTCAGCGAAACTGAGCGTATCGGCTTGAATGATGTTTTGCAGTTGATTGTAAATTCAGCCAGAGAATTAATTCCCAACGTAGACCAGGCGGTCATCCACCTGGTGGACGAAGAACGTGAGACTCTGGTATATGGGGCAGTCATCGGCTTCGACGACCCTGCCGGGGGAAAAAAGAAAATGCGCGTGGGAGAAGGCATAGCCGGTCATGTGGTGATCAACGGCGAAACGCTCAACATCACGGATGTAATGACCGACCCGCGCTTCATCAAACTGGATCGGGACCCCACTTACCGCTCATTGATGGTTGCCCCGGTTCACAGCGGCGAGCGAAAACTTGGCACCGTCAGTGTATCCAGCAACCTGCCGTTTGCCTTCAACGCCAATGACATAAAATTGCTAAGCCAGCTGGGAACACAAGCTGCCATTGCCATCGATAACGCTCACTTGTTGGAAAGCACGCAACAGGCGCTCAAGGAAGCCAATGCCCTGTACCGCATCAACCTGGGACTGGTGGTCTCGTTCGACCCGCAGGAGTTGATGAAGGAGGCGGTGGAACTTCTACAAAAAAGCTTCGGCTACTATCACGTTCAAATCTATGTGCGCGAACCCGAAAGCGGCGACTTCATCATGCAG
>CAILWD010000537.1 GCA_903837815.1 uncultured Chloroflexota bacterium
AGCGAGGCAGCATGACATTGACCGCATCCGTGGGTTCTGCACAGGCGCTCGATGGGCGTGAAGCCGGCTTACAGGCCGCGCACCAGGCGTTGAATTACATTGGCGCAAATACTCCGGGCTTTGCCGTGGTAATTGCCTCACACCAATATCAGGCGCGGGAGGTTCTCAACGGCGTAAACAGTCTACTGGGCGATGTGCCGCTTCTCGGTTTCGGGTCACCCGCCGGACTAACACGCGGAGGACAACATCCCCACTCCGTCATCGTTGCCTTGCTAAGCGGAGATTTTCAGGCAGAATCGCATTGGTTTCCGGGCTACGCCCAATCGGGACGTGAAACCGGCGCAAAGGTCATGCAGTACATCGCGGCGCGCGAAGAACGACAATCCATGCTGGTTTTTGCAGATGGCTTCAACGGCGACGCCGAACAGTTTTGCAACACGCTTTCGCCCGGGCTGAAAATTGCGGGTTGTCTTTCCAGCGGCGACCTGCATACCGGCAACACTTATCAAATGGCGGGGAATCAAACCGGCTCCGGCGGACTGGCAGCAGCCTTCCTGCGCGGCAACCTGAAAATCGGAATCGGATACGATCACGGCTGGGAACAGGTCGGGAAGCAATTCCGCGTGACCCGCTCCCGCGGCTTCTGGCTGCGCACCCTCGATGGGCGCCCCGCCTCCGAAGCCTACGCCACCTTGTTTGGACACCCCGCCCGCGACTGGGCCTTCCCCCCACTTAATTACCTTGCCCGTCTCTACCCGCTGGGGTTGGAGCAGGGAGAAGAATTGGCGATACGCTCCCCAATCCGCGTAGAGGCAGATGGGAGTTTCCGCATGAATGCCGCCATCCGTGATGGCGTCGACGCCTATTTGCTGGTGGGAAGCCGCGCCGCCTGTGAGCGCGCGGCGCGTAACGCGGCGCAACAAGCGCTGATGCAACTTGGCAACGCAAAGCCCGTACTTGCCCTGGTCTTTATTGATATTGCCTGGCAACTCCTCCTGAAAGCCGCGTACGGCGTGGAAATTGCGGCAGTGCAGGAAATTCTGGGAGCAAAGGTTCCGATTGCCGGCGGCTATACCCTCGGTCAACTCATTCCAGAAGAAGCCTCCCCACCGAAGTTTCTGAATCAACATATTGTGGTGGTCGCATTCGGCGAGCAAACCGCAGAAGGATAAAAAAGAAAGCCCAACCAAATCGGTTGGGCTTTTGCATTCCGCAGATTCAACGGAGGCGATTTTATGCTGGAAAATTAACCTGGGGCAATTTACTCATGGATTCCTTGACGGCTTCAGCGGGATACTCGTAATCCTCGAGTTTTCCACCATTGAAAGCATCGTACGCCGCCATGTCGAAATTGCCGTGTCCTGACAAGTTGAACAGGATGACCCGCTTCTCGTCCCTGGCTTTGGCATCCAGCGCTTCGTCGATAGCCCCGCGGATGGCATGAGCGGATTCAGGAGCGGGGATGATGCCCTCAGTCCTGGCAAAGAGCACGGCAGCCTCGAACGTGCCCTTCTGTTTGACTGCCACCGCGTCGATAAGTCCCGCGTCGTGCAAGGCGCTGACGGCGGGAGCCATGCCGTGATATCGCAATCCGCCCGCGTGGATGCCGGGCGGCATGAAATCGTGTCCAAGCGTGTGCATTTTTACGATGGGAGTCATCTTTGCCGTATCGCCATAATCGAAGGTGTAAACTCCCTTGGTGAGGGAGGGTGTGGCGGCTGGCTCCACACCGACAAGACGGGTGCGCTTTCCATTCTTCAGATTCTCTCGCAGGAAGGGGAAGGCAATACCTGCAAAGTTCGATCCGCCGCCCACGCAGCCAATCACCACGTCGGGATATTCGTTTGCCATATCCATCTGCTTCAGGGCCTCTTCGCCGATGACACTTTGGTGCAGCAGCACATGATTCAGCACCGAACCAAGCCCGTATTTTTTCGCGCCATTGGATGCCGCCGCCACTTCGACCGCTTCCGAAATGGCGATCCCCAGCGAGCCCTTGTTATCGGGATCGCCCGCCAAAACCGAGCGTCCGTAGTTTGTCATGTCGGTCGGGCTGGCATACACCCTCGCGCCGTAGGTTTCGATCATGTTGCGGCGATAGGGTTTTTGC
>CAILWD010000538.1 GCA_903837815.1 uncultured Chloroflexota bacterium
CTACCGCCGCCTTCGCAACGTGTGGATGGCATACCTGCGCGGGCAAATCGTTCTGATGCTGGTCGTGGGCATCGTCTTTACCGTCGCCTGGGCAATCATTGGCATCCCCGGCGCGCTGGTACTGGGAGCCATTGCCGGATTATTCACCCTCGTACCGGATGTGGGCCCCTTTCTGGCGGTGGCGCTTGCCTTCGGAGTTGCCCTGCTCGAAGGTTCGAGTTGGATTCCACTTTCCAATTTTTGGGTGGCTGGCATTGTTGCAGCCACCTACCTGGTGCTGATCAACCTCAAAAATTTCTTCCTGCGCCCGATCATCATGGGGCGCAGCCTGCGCATGAACGAGGCGTTGATTTTCATCGCCATCATGATTGCCACCATTCTCGAAGGCATCATGGGCGCGCTGCTGGTTGTGCCTGTCATGGCCTCGGTTGCCGTCATCATGGAATATCTGCGCCGCCGCATTCTGGGGCTTCCGCCATTTGAAGGCGATGACGGGAGTCCACTCAAGGTTTTGGAGCAAAAAGTCGGCCCCCGCCGCCCGGCGCGGACACCTCCAAAGGAAAAGCGGAAGGCCAAATCATGAAGATTATCTATTCGATCATTGCCCCGATCTACAATGAAATCGATAGCATTCCCGAACTTTACCGCCGCGTAAAAGAAGTGATGGATTCCTGCGGCGAATCCTGGGAACTGATTCTAGTGGACGATGGCTCCACCGACGGCTCGACCGACAAAATCCGCGAACTGGCAGCACAAGACCAAACGGTGCGCCCCGTCATCTTTGCCCGCAACTTCGGGCATCAGGTTGCAATCACTGCCGGCTGGGACTACGCCCGCGGCGACGCAGTGATCATCATCGACGCCGATTTGCAAGACCCGCCGGAAGTCATCCTCGACCTGGCGAAAAAATGGAAAGAAGGTTATGAGGTGGTCTACGCGGTGCGCGGCGAGCGCGAAGGCGAAACCTGGTTCAAGAAGTTCACCGCAGCCATGTTCTACCGTCTCATCTACAGCATCACCGACGTGAAAATCCCTGTGGATACGGGCGATTTCCGCCTGATGGATCGCAAGGTGGTGGAAGTGCTCAGGCAGATGAGGGAGCGTCACCGTTTTCCGCGCGGCATGTCGGCATGGGTGGGTTTTAAACAGGTTGGCGTCACCTACAAACGCGCCGCCCGTTCGGCGGGTGTGACAAAATATCCCCTCCGCAAGATGTTGAAACTGGCTCTAAACGCCATTACAGGCTTTTCGTATTTCCCCTTGCAGGTAGCCACCTACTTCGGTTTCTTTTCTGCGGCGGTTGCCATCCTTGCCATCCCGGTTGTGGTTTACATGCGCATCACCGGGAGCAACGCATTTTTCGGTCAGGCAACTACGTTGATCGCGGTGCTTTTTCTCGGCGGCGTGCAGTTGATTTCGCTCGGCATCCTCGGCGAGTACGTCGGGCGCCTGTACGATGAAGCCAAAGGCAGACCCCTGTATATCGTCCGCGAAGCGCCGGACGAGGACTAAAAAAACCCCGAAGGTTTCAAGCCTTCGGGGTTTTTCTTTTAATCGTGATGATGTCCCTCTTCGTGGACATGACCATGCTCCAATTCCTCGCTGGTCGGTTCACGCAGATCGACGACCTTTATCGTGAAGTGTAGTTCCGCTCCAGCCAGCGGGTGGTTGAAATCGAGCCGCACGGTTTTCTCGTCGAAACTTTCGATGAAGGCCATTTGGTGGTTGCCGTCTTCATCGCTGATTCCCAGTTCCATGCCGATTTCGACTTCCATATCATCGGGGAAGTCGCCGCGCGGTACTTCCATGAATGCATCTTCATCGAATTCGCCATAGCCATCTGAGGGGGAAACTACCACGTTTTTGCTCTCCCCGATTTTCATCCCGATCATTTCGCGTTCCAAACCGGGAACGATGTTGTCATATCCTGCAAGGAATTGCAAGGGGGGCGCATCCTGTGAAGAATCCAACACTTCTCCATCCACTGATAAAGTATATTCCATCGAAACAACCAGACCGTCTTGCACAGTATCTTTGTTCATGCTTTGTCCTTTCCAAAATAGATTTTCCCATTGTACCAGCGAAAAGATATTGTGAAGGCAGGAGCGGCTTTTGCCGCCGAACACGTCATAAAACCTGACCTTTTTATACCAGCACAAACTTCTGGGGTTTGGTGCCGCAGATCAGGCATTTATCTGTCGGCCTGCCCAACTCTATGTAACCGCAAACGGGGCATAGATAAAACTCCACGCCTTCCAGATCTTTGCCCTTTTTCACCGCTTCGAGCGCCAGGGCATATAATTCGGCGTGGACGGCTTCCGCATCCAGGGCATACCCAAACATCTTTTGCGCCGCATGATCATCGGTTTTGGCTTGATCGACCATCGGCGGGTACATTTCCTTATATTCGTAAGTCTCCCCGTCAATTGCCGCCTGTAAATTTTCGGCAGTTGAGCCGATTCCTTCCATCGATGCCAGATGTCCCTCGGCGTGAATGCGCTCCGCTTCCGCCGTGGTGCGGAAAAGGCGGGCGACATTGGGGAAACCATCCTTTTCAGCTTTCTTTGCAAAGGCGCGGTATTTCTGGTTTGCCTGGCTTTCGCCGGCAAATGCTGCTTTCATATTATCTGACGTAGTGGACATGGGTTCCTCCTGATCCAATTTGTGAAGCGCACAGGCTCACTGATAACGCTCGAATATTGTGCAAGTATAGCCTTTCGGCAGAGGCTGAAATAGTTACGAAAGTCACTATTTTTAGAGACGTCGCTTAATTTGCGCTTCCTACTTTATAATCCCACCTCATGCGATATGATTTGTGCCTGCCCTGGTATTGGGAGTACGATGATGTCTTTGCCGACATGGTGGAACGAGCATGTACTGTCGATGGGATGTCCCTCTGGCAGGTGAATCCCGATAATCTGCTCGAATCCATCACCGCGCTTTATAGGGGAACGGCGACTTTTACAACCCTTCTCGATCGCGGGCAGGGCGAGCCGACCTTCGAGCCGATCCAGCGCTGGGCGCGGGAACACAACGTACGGCGCATCAACCCTGCCGAGACGTCAGCCTGGTCGCAGGATAAATCCACCATGCATTATGAATTTATCCATGCAGGATTGAATACGCCGCATACCATTGCGCTGGCTTCGTTTTTGGATGAGCCCGTCCTTCCTTTTATCGATTTGACCCCGTTGGGGGCTCATTTTGTCATCAAGCCTTCCAATGGCGGCGGCGGCGAGGGCGTTGTTCTTGGCGCGACGTGCATGGAGCAGATCTTGCGGGCGCGCATGGAATTTCCACAGCAGAAATATTTGGCTCAATCCCACGTCACGCCGCAGGTCATTAATGGCAAACCCGCATGGTTCCGCGTCTTTTATGCCAACGGCGAAACGTATTCCTGCTGGTGGGCAACCGACACGCATATTTACCAGCGGGTTGGCGTGGATGAGGAAGCCCGGTATGGACTGGACAGGCTGAGGAACATCACACACCGCATCGCGTCCATCTGCAAATTGGACTGGTTTTCCACCGAGATTGCACTGGCTGAAGATTTCATCGTCGTGGATTATGTTAATGACGAAATCGACACCCGCGTCCAATCCCGGGCTATGGATGGCGTTCCCGATGAGATCATCGATAACATCGTCTGCCAATTGGTAAAAATTGCAAAGGAGAATCGACAGGCGTGATCGAACTGTCTCCAATTGGCGTGGTTAGAAATGACCGCCGTGTCGTCGAAGACGATCATTGGGGCGGCGTTGTTTCAGTGATCGAACTGACCGATTCTTTTGCCGAGGATGCCCTTCTTCAGATTGAGGAATTTTCACACGCCGAAGTCATCTTTTATTTCCACCTGGTGGAAGACGCAAAAATCGAGAACGGCGCGCGCCACCCAAGAAATAATAAAGATTGGCCCAAAGTGGGCATCTTCGCCCAAAGGGGAAAAAACCGCCCCAACCGGCTGGGAGCGAGTATGGTGAAAATCATCAAGCGGGAGGGTACCCTGTTGTTTGTACAGGGCCTGGATGCCGTGGACGGAACTCCTGTGCTGGACATTAAGCCCGTCATGCGCGAATTTTTACCGCAGGGGGAAGTGATTCAACCCGAATGGGCAGCAGAACTAATGAAAAACTACTGGCACGAGTTTACGCCCCCTGATAAATCGGCATTTGCCGCCCAGCCATCTCTGCGTGCATTTAAGACCGTGTGCAGGCGGGTCTTCCGCAACACCGACCCGAGCTATTTTCCACAGATTCAATATCGTGGGAGGACCATTTACTTTTGTACCGAATCCTGCCTTAACGCCTTTTTAGCTGACCCCGAGCCTTTTTACAAAGCCCACAGCAATTCAGCAAACAGGCAGGGCAAAAAGGAAGAATAAAACCCGCGCTGGTTTTGCGCGTCATATAGACACACCCGCATGAGACGCGACCACCGTTTGGGTATTTTTTACTCAAAGAGCGTTTGCTGTTATACTTGATTGTGACGTATGTCACTATTGTGCTGTAAAAAGCAGATGTAATAAAATAACCTGCCGAAACTGGCGCAAAGATAAAACGATAAAATTTTAGGTGTTATTTGAAAGGATACC
>CAILWD010000539.1 GCA_903837815.1 uncultured Chloroflexota bacterium
CAGCAGCGAATCTCGCACCCAGATGATTGCTGAACTCGAAGAAGTCTTGGGGGAATATGAAGAGATGGGCGTTGCCACCGAACTCGTGATCGAAAGCGCAGACACCGATGTCGCCGGTCAGATTCAGCAGTTGCAGAATCTGATGGCGAAGAACGTGGACGCCATCCTCGTCAACCCCGGCGATGTGAACGGTTTGAACGCGACCCTGCTCGAAGCCTTGAACAAAGGCATCATCGTCATCTCGGTTGACCAGGAACTGAACGTCCCCGGCGTGTACAACGTCGGCATCGACCAGAAGGCTTGGGCGATGACCTCGGCTGAATGGCTCGCCGAGAAACTCGAAGGCAAGGGCAATGTTGTGGAAATCGAAGGCTTCCCCGGACACCCCGCCAACGTGGCCCGCATGAACGGCGTGGACGAAGTTTTTGCCAAGTATCCCGACATCAAAGTCCTTGCGAAGGACACCGGCAAATGGGACGAGGCGACTGGGCAGCAAGTCATGTCCAACTTCCTTGCCGCCTATCCAAACATGACCGGCTATTGGACTCAGGACGGCATGGCAATCGGCGCTTTGCAGGCTGTGATGGCTGCCAACCCCGCTGTCTGGCCCCAGGGCGTGGGCGAAGGTCGCTGCCAATATCTGAAACTCTGGCAGGAAGCCCTGACCATGAATCCCGACTTTGACTCCATTGCAGTGGCGAACCACCCCGGCGTCTCCCCCACCGGCCTGCGCATCGCGTACAACATGCTGATGGGTAAGAAAGTTGACGAGAGCAAACTCGGCGGCGCCAACGGCTTGGCGTTTGTCCTTCCGGTTGCGGCGGTCATCACCTCTGAGAACCTCGACGAAGGTCTGAAGATGTGCGAAGGCAAGCCCGACGCCTTCCTGCTCGACGACATCCTCACCGACGAAGAAGTCCAGGCGTATTTCAAGTAAGCCTTTTCGCTAATCCTTTCACTGCGAGGGACGGAATCCGTCCCTCGCAGTGACCCATTCAAGGTGATTTATGTCCCTGTCGCTTTCTGCTCAAAATGTTGTGAAAAGATACGGAGGGGTACTGGCGCTTTCCGATGGCAACCTGGATGTCCATGCTGGGGAGGTTGTGGCGTTGATTGGCGCGAACGGAAGCGGCAAAAGCACGATGAGCAAGGTGATCAACGGCGTGGTAGTCCTCGACGGCGGGCGGTTGCTGCTCGATGACAAACCCGTTCATTTCTCCTCCCCTCAAGCCGCCAAGAAGATGGGAATCGCCACCGTGTTTCAGGAGTTGAGCCTGATTCCCAAGATGACCGTTGCCGAAAACATCTGGCTGACCCGCGAGCCGCTCAACGCATTCGGGCAGGTCGACCGCAAAGTTATCAAACAAAAAACACAGCAATTATTATCCCTGTTCGAGGGCACTTATAAAACGGATCTGCACTCCGACGACCCGGTTGCATCCCTGCCCCCGGACGAAAAACAAATTATTGAAATTCTCAAGGCGATCAGTTTCGACCCGTGGATGGTCATCCTCGACGAAGCGACCGCCAGCCTCGACAGCCGACAGGTGAATCGCCTCTTCGAGTTGGTCAAGCGCTGGAAAGCGGACGGCAAAGCGATTGTTTTTGTCTCCCACCGCATGGAGGAAATCTTCCGCATTGCCGATAAATTCAGCGTCCTGCGAAACGGCAAGACCGTCGGCGCGGGCGAGATAAAAGACATCAACGAGAAAGGGCTGGTCAAGTTGATGATCGAGAAGGA
>CAILWD010000540.1 GCA_903837815.1 uncultured Chloroflexota bacterium
CCGGGTTGGAAGGCGGCGTTGGCGGTGGATGCGATGGATGCCAGAAGAAGGAAAACCAGCCACAGGTCGTAGAGAATTTGTCGGGGAAGTTGGGCGGGGAGAATGGCTTCCGCCCGCTTTTGCAGCCAGCCACCGACGGGGAAGGAAAGCAAAATTCCAGCCGCGAGCGCAAGCAGGAAAGTCGGCTCGATGATTGGCAGCGGACTGGTCAGCCCGAAGGACAGGATTTTGTACCCCGTCATGTCGCCAGCGAGCCGCCGCAAAAAGTCCAGTGCGAAGTCGGGGCTGGGGGAGCGGAAGAAGACCCATCCGACGAGAATCACGCCGAGGGCATAAATGTGCTGGATGGGCGCCCAAGCCGTCCGCAGTTTGCGACCCAGGGTTGTGGACTCAAATATCAGCGCGAGTCCGTGAATCAAGCCCCAGATGAGGAAGTTCCGCGTCAAGCCGTGCCAGAGTCCCGTGAGGGCAAAGACAATCAAAATATTAATTTGTTGACCGAACCATTTCAAGCGCCGCCGTTCGAGCGGATAAAAAACATAATCGCGGAACCAGTTGGAGAGGGAGATGTGCCAGCGTCGCCAGAAGTCGCCGATGTTTTTGGAGAGGTAGGGAAAGTTAAAATTTTCGATGAAGCGCAGCCCCAACATCCGTCCGACGCCGATTGCCATGTCGGTGTAGCCTGAGAAATCAAAAAAAAGTTGCAGGGCATAGCTGACGATGACCAGCCACGCAAGGTGGGGCAGGATGACGGGCGAGGTCAGATTGAAGATGGGCGTAACCACTTTCGCAAGCGTGTCGGCAATCAAGGCTTTTTTTGCAAAACCACGAATAAAGCGGCGGATGCCTTCGGCGAGGTCTTCGGGCGCGACTTGAATGTTTTGGATCTGCCCCCGCAACTGGCGATAGCGGGTAATGGGTCCGACGGGAATTTTGGGGAACAGCAAGAGATAAAACGAAAAGGCGAGGAGGTCTTTTTCATATTCCGATTCCCTGCCGTAGACCTCGACCAGATAGGCGATAACCTGAAAGGTGACGTAGGAAAGCCCAAGCGGATATTTGACTCCCGTCCACAATTTGAATCCGACGAGCAGGGCGACATTGACCAGAATCCCAAGCCAGAGCAAAAGGAAAGTGGGGCGGCTTCCGCGCCAGTGGTTGATGCCGCGCCCGAGCAGGTAGGCGAGCAGGGTCAACCCAATCATCAGGGGGACGTAGGTCAGGTTGCCCCAGGCGTAAAAAAGAAGACTGCCGAGAATGCCTAGAACGAGTTTAATCCGCTGTGGGGCAAAATAATACGCGGCGATAAAAAGCGGCAAAAAGAGGAAAAGAAAAATGGGCGAATTGAGTTCCATGAAAGCCGTCTATCCCCGTAGTTCGACGAAATGCAGGCGGGAAGGTTTGCTCATGGGCGGGGATTATAACAACAATCCAATTGGATTCCGCCCTCGATAAAACGCACAGGGACGACCAATCGGTCATCCCTGTAAAAAATGCTCTTCGGCAGTCTGGCGATCATGATCACGAAAAAATTAATTTTGTGATTTTAGACCCATAACTTTGCGTCATCAGGTTTCCCTGATTTTGCCTTTCGGCAGTCGGTCAGTCCTGACCACGCTTTCGCGCTGGTTTTAGATGCCTGACTTTGCGCCGCCGTCTTTCGACGGTTTTGCTATTTTCGGTAGTCTGGCGGTCCTGGCTCAGTTCAGCTTTAGACCCATGACTTTGCGCCACCGGGTTTTCCCGGTTTTGCTCTTTGTCGGAGCAATTTAATTATTGCACGCGAAGATTAAAAATTCAATCACTCAGGTGTTCTATAAATTCATATTCGCGTTGAGCAAAGTCGAAATGCAGACGTCCTTCGACTTCGCTCAGGACGAAGTTGTTCACGCTGAGGATGGTGGAAGCGTTATTGAAAGGTCGCTTCTACCGTCATGCCCCACCGCAGACGTGGGTCGGGATTTTTGACGGTGACGCGCACGGTGTAAAGGATGTCGCCGCCCTGCTGGGTGAATGCCCGGCTGATTTCGGAAACCGAGCCGTTGAGCGTCAGGTCGGGAAGGGCGTCTGGGATGAGGGAGACGAACTGACCTTCGCTGAGTTTCACCACTTCGAGTTCGGTCACGTCGGTGGTTTCGACAATCCACTGGCTGAAATCGGCGACGCTGGCGGCGCGGGTGTCGAGCGTCACCTGCTCACCCACTTTCACATCAATTTCCGCTACGACCCCATCAAACGGGGCGGTGATGACGTAATTAGATAACGTGTCCTTTGCGGCGTCGAGGTTGGCTTTGGCAAGCGCCAGTTGCTCGGCGTTGGGGCCGTCAAGGCTGATTTCGTACTGGTGTTTGGCTTCGGCTTCGGCGGCGAGGGCGGTGTCATAAGCAGCACGGACTTCATCCCGTTCGCGGATATTCTCTTCGAGGTTGCGAATTGCTTGATTTAAATCCTCCTGCGCCCGTTCCAAATCGTCTTCGGCGCTCTTGCGGCTGGAGTTGTCTTCGTCCAAATCCTTGTATTTGTCGAAATCATCTTCAGCTTCCTTCAAATCCTCCTGGCGGTCTTCGACGGTGGCTTTATCGTCTTCGATGTTGTCTTCAATACTGTCCACATTCAGTTCTTCCCACTCTTTTTCAGCGTCAGCCCGCTCAATCTGGGCATCCATGTAGGCTTCCCAAAGTTTCGCGCGGTCGCCGCTTTCATTGCGGAGCAGGGTGTCGTAGGCGTTCTGGGCGATGACCGCCTGCGCTTCAGCCCCGCCCGCATTCGTCAGGCGGATCAGGACATCGCCCGCCTTGACCTGGTCGCCAGCGCTAACTAAAACCTGCTCCACCACGCCGCGCGCCTGAAAGTATAAGTCTGCGCCGTGAATCGGTTCGAGCCGTCCTTCTGCCACCACCTGATCGGGGGAGACAACAGTTTCCTGAGTTGGAACTGCCGTGGGTTGAACTCCACACGCAGAGAGGAACAAGGCAAGGGAGAGAATCAAAATAACAAAACACAGGATATTCTTTTTCATTGAAACCTTCTTTTCAAGGGCGTTGAACGTTTAATGTTCAACGTTTTATTCATACGCCAGCACTTCGCGAATGGTCAATCGCGCTGCGCTTCTGGCGGGCAAAATGGAGCCAAAGACCGAGAGCAGGAGCACCAGCCCCAGCCAGATGGCATAGCCCGAAAATGTAAAAACCACTTTGATGGGCGTCTGGAACACCGCCGTGCTGACAATGTCCGAAAGCGCGTATGTGAACGGGACGGACAGAACGATTGCCAGCACAAAGGAAATAAAGCCAATCGTCAATCCTTCGGCAATCACTGTCCGCATGACCGCGCGGTCATCGGCGCCGACGGCGCGCATGATGCCGATTTCGCGCGTGCGTTCCATGACGTTCATGCCCATTGTGCCGGTCAAGCCCATCGCGCCGACAATGGCGGTGAGAACCGCCATGATGAGCAGAAAAATCACGAGGATGTCCAAACTTTCCGAAGCAGTATCCATTGAGGATAAGCCC
Source organism: uncultured Chloroflexota bacterium (assembly GCA_903837815.1). Classification (GTDB taxonomy): domain Bacteria; phylum Chloroflexota; class Anaerolineae; order Anaerolineales; family Villigracilaceae; genus Villigracilis. The sequence continues at coordinate 3,513 of CAILWD010000540.1, forward strand.
GACTCCGCCTTCCGCACCTTGAATCCCTGCTCGCGGAAGTAGTCGTCCAGCCTGTCTGCCATCATTTCCTGATAGGCGCGGTCATGCTGGTCGGTGACCACGCGGAAGGAGTAGGCGCGGTTGACAAGGTTCTCGACCTGCGAGATATATTCGTACGGCACATACGCCACAATTCCCTGCTGGTCAACAAACTTGAAGATGCCGACCACCTCCCACAGTTCCTTCCGACCGTCGATTTTGATCGGCAAATGGTCGCCGGCTTTCAGGTCTGGGAATTGGACAAGAGCGGCTTCGCTGATTGCCAGTTTGCGGAAGTCGTCGCTGCGGATCCAGCGTCCGGCGGTGAGCAGCGGATTCACCAATTTGCTGTTGGCGGGCGGCGCGAGGACGAAGGCGTTCTCTGCAACCGAGTCATCGGGGTAGAGCAATTCGATGCTGGTGTATTGCCAGCCTTCCACGTACTGCACGCCTTCCGCTTGCAACCCAAATTGCTGCACTTCGCGCAGACGGTACGGCTCGTCGAAATCTATGGTCACATCGGCGCGAAAGTAATTTTGGATGTTGGCGATGTAATCGTGCAAGGTCACGCGGACGTTGAAAACCGCGATGAAAATCGCCCCACCCATGGTCAGGGTAAAAAGGGTCAGCAACAGGCGCCCACGGCGGCGGAATGTGTTTCTCAGAGACAGGATGAACGGGCGCGGAAAATGAATCCCGCGTTGGGCAAACATGCGCGTGAGGCGGATCAACAAAAAGTCAAACCAGGGGACGCGTTCCTTCTCTTCGTGCTTGTGCGGTTTGTTTTCATCCCCACCCACGTCGCCGCTCAGGGCGCGCAACACCGTGATGCGCGAACCGCTGATGACGGGCGCAAGCCCCGCAATGATTGGCACCAGCAGACCGACTGCAATTTGAATGAAAAAAGCCATCGGCACAATGCGGTAGCCAAGCAGGTTGAAACGCAGGGTCTCGGCAATGAACAACGACAGCCGATATGCTCCCACTCCACCCAATGGAACGGCGATCAACAATGCCATGATGGCAAACGCCATGATGAGCGTGAAGTACATCGCAAAGACCTGGTTTCTTCTTCCACCCACCAGTTTGATGACGCCGATGTGTCGCAGGTGCTGACTGAGCAGGGCGTTCAACGTGTTGGCAATCAAAGAACTCGAAAGGAAAACGATCAGAATTCCAAGCGCAAGCAAAATGCCGAGGATGGCATTGACCGTATCTCCAAGCGGGTGTTTATGCGTTTCAGAGGAGCGGATGCGAATGACGGCTATGCCGTTCTTTTCGAGTTTATCCTTGATATCCCCGCCCACCTCGCGAATATGGTCGATGTCCTCCCCGCCTTCGGCAACCGTCACATAGGCGCGGTTGTACAGTTCGGGCTGGCGCAGGGTCGGCAGGGTTTTCATGTCGATGTAGGCAAAGGGCGGAGCGAGGAAGTCGCCCGCTCCCGTGCTGACATCCTGCACGATGCCGACCACCTTCAATTTTTTGGTCAAACCATCGGACAACTCGAAGACCAGTTCCTCACCGACTGCGATATCGAGTTTCTTGAGCGCGTCCTTTTCCAGGATGACTTCATTCTTCTCTGCCTTAACTGCGCCCGAAACTGGGACCAGCAGGTTGACCTTGTTCTCGTCGAAGTCTTCCAGCGCAACAACATCAAGAGAAACCCATTGGGCGCTGCCCGTCGCGGCGTCCTGCACGCGGAAGTTGATCACGCGCCGCCCTTCGGCGTCTTTCACACCTCGCGCGTTGCGGATCGTCGAAAGAATGTCCTCGTCGAAGTTTCCCATGCGGAGTTCGACGTTGGCGGGGTGATTCGCCGCATACGAAACGCTCATGTCATTGGAAATAACCTGGTACGCGCCTGAAATCACGCCAATCGAAAAGACGCCCACTGCAATGGAAAAAACCACCAGCAGGGTGCGCGCCTTGTTATCCCATAAATCGTGTAAAACTTTACGCCAGCGGGGTCGCATAATTTATTTATGTCGTTGCGAGGGTTGCGCTCTTCAACCCGAAGCAACCTCCAACACTCGTGGGGATTGCTTCGGGCTAGCGCCCTCGCAATGACAATACACTCCTATTTCAACAAGTCGCCAATCTCGACGCTCGAATAAGGCTTGAGGGTCACATCCTTCACGCCGTCGCGCATGAACTTGGTCACGCGTTCGGGGGTGATGGCTGAGGTCAGGATAACCGTCTTCGATGCAAGCCCCGCCTTCGCCAGCGCAGACAACACGTCAGCCAGCGGGACAGAGGCGATATATTCATCGACCAGAATCAGGTCGGCGGCGGGGAATTTCTTCAAATCGGTGGATTGGGTCAGTTTGACCTTGGTATCCTTCAACAGTTCGGCAAAGAGTTTCGCCCAGTTGTCGTCATCGTCGATCAGCAAAATATTCTTGATGCCGCCCGCTTCGATGGATTCATGCTCTACGCGTCCGCTCGGCATGAACATGACAACGGTTGTGCCTTTGCCCGCTTCGCTGACGAGGGTGATATGTCCCTGTGCCTGCGAAACCACATGCATGGTGGCGGGCAGACCAAGTCCATGATGGGCCACGCCGCGTGTGGTATAGAAAGGCGACCATGCCTTGCGCATGACTTCCTCGCCCATGCCTGCGCCGTCGTCTTCGATGTCGATTTCCAACATGCCGCGCTCTTCGGTCGGGCGCACACTGACCTTGACAGATTTCGCGCCCGCTTCGGCGGCATTCTGCAAGATGTTACCCAACGCGCGGGTGAGCTGGGTGCTGTCTGCAATGACGTATGCGGCGGCGGGGTCGATCTCCACTTTGAGCAAGTTCCCGGCAATGCCACGCTGATGAACAGCCGTCTGCAAAATATCCGAGAACAGAACGGGACGCGGTTTCTGTTCGCGCACCGCCCCAATCAACTGCTCTTTGACTTGAATAATCTGCGCCGTACTCTCGGCGATCATATCGAGGTCTTCGCGCAGGGACTCCACATCCACCTCGCCTTCGGCAATTTCCTCTTGCAGGCGGGCAGTCGTCAGCGAGATGGGCAGGGTCTTGTTGCCGATCCAGTGGATGGCTTCGGTGGAGGCTGTGGTCAGCGCCTCGAAAACCTTGTTGCGGAGGATTTCGCTGTGGGCTTCCTTCAACTGTTCGATCAGGCGGGCATTGTTGATCGCAACCGCCAGATGCTCGGCCATCGTCAGGAGCGTGGTAATGTCATCCTCGCTGAAGGCGCGCTCCTCGGAACTTTGGATGGTCACAGCACCCAGGGGTTTTCCGCCATAAACCAGGGGCAGCGCCATTTCGGAGCGGGTATGCGGCAGGTGCGGATTCTTGAAGTGTACGCGCTCCTCGCCGACATCCAGCGCGATACGCGCCTCACCCATCGCAATACATGCGCCAATCATCGACTCGGTGCCGACTTTGAGCTTGTGACCGTCGGCGACCATCGCCTTGCCAGCCTTGCCATAACCGGCGCGGAGGACAGCATACTCCCCCGCTTCGTCGAGCATGAAGACACCCGCATAATAAAGCCCGTAGGCTTCGCAAATGATGTTGACGGTGTGCGGGAGCAATTGTTCCAGGTCGAGAATCGAAGTGACTTCCTTGCCGACGCGGTTGGCGGCTTTGAGCAGGCGCGAGCGGCGCTCCGCCTGACGATGCAACTGCGAGTTTTGGATGGCAATCGCCAGTTGGTCTGCCATCGTCTGCAAGGCGGCGATGTCTTCATCATGAAAAGCGGCTTCCTCGGTGGATTGAACGGTCAACGCGCCGATGGCTTCGTCAGTAACCACCAGCGGAAGCGCCATCTCGGAGCGGGTATTCGGCAGGTGCGGATTCTCGAAGAAGACCGCTTCGACGCCCACATCCAGCGCGATGCGTCCCTGACGGTTGGCGATGGATGCGCCAATCATCGAGTTGCCGCCGATGGCGAGTTTATGACCGGCATTGATCATTGCCCGCCCCGCCTCGCCGCGTCCAGCCTTCAGCACCGCGTATTCCTTGATGTCATCCAGCAGGAAGACGCCCGCGTAATAGAAACCGAACTCGTCGCAGATGATGTCCACGGTACGCTGGAGCAGTTCGTACGGGTCGAGGATGGTGGTGATGTTCTTGGCGGCGCGCGCCGCAGCCTTCAATAACGTGGCATGTCGTTCGATATGCGTATTGTTTGTCATGGGTTCACCTCTTCAAAAATAACGTTGCATGTTTGACGTTAAACGTTTAGGATTTTCTCTATCAGTTCCACCAATCCCTGCTCACGCCCCTTGACGAAGAAGGCGCTCGCACCGCCGGCGACGGATTCCTTTGCCTTGTTCACCTCGTCATACGCGGTGAGGATCACCACAGGCAGGGAAGGCTTTTGCTTTTTCAAGTCGGCAAGCAAGTCTAGTCCGGCGCCTGTTTTTGGCATTCCATCGAAACTGGGCATGTTCAAATCCAACACGGCAATGTTGACCGTCTCTGAGTTTTGGGCAAAGGTCTCGCTGCCGCTCTTGCAATCCGACGCGGTAATTACGTCGAAACCGGCGCGCAGGAGCGTTTTCTCCAAACTTCGTAAAATCAATCGCTCATCATCCACCAAAAGAACTGTCGTCATTCGTCCTCCAAAAAGTTAGTTATAAACCTGACAGGTTTTACAAGATAGCTGGCCATCGAAGCGATGCCCAGAAAACCTGTCAGGTTTCCAGTTACTTCTCTACAGGCAGACGCACCGAGAAGGTTGCGCCCTTGCCCGCATCGCTTTCCAGCGAAATACTTCCGCCGTGTTGTTGCACAATTTGCAGGACGGCGGAGAGACCAAGTCCCGTGC
>CAILWD010000541.1 GCA_903837815.1 uncultured Chloroflexota bacterium
AATCGAAACTGGCTCCCATTACCGCCGCGATGTCACACTTCGGGAAGACGCTACTCGATTTACCATCGGCAGTGGCGCACGAGTGCTGGCGAACCTTAATAATCTTGTCCTCGCCTTGATTCGTCAGGCTGGCTTTACAATCGCTGCCCAAGCCAGACGCTTTTTCTCCGCCCATCTTCCCGCTGCATTTTCACTCCTCCTTACACCCTTTTCCTGACTTTGCTACAGCCATGTTAACACATTGGCAACGACTTTACAAACCTGGTTCTTCATGGTAGCCTTTTAATAGATTGCGATCAAAAACATCGCGCAGAATAATGGACACCCAATATATGACTGTCTTAATTGACGTTTCTAGAGGAGGCAGGGCAAATAAGGCAGCGGAGTCTTTTACAAGATGACCATAGCGATTAATAATCAGAAATTTGCGTGGGAACTCCTGGATGCCTTCCCAAATGCCGTTGAGCTTTTTGAATTGGACGGAGCCATTCTTTATCTCAACAAAGCTGCCAGAAATCGGTACGCTAGGCCTGAAAAAGAATTAGTAGGCGCCAATATTTGGAATCTCTATCCGCCCGGTCAGGCTGCGCATCGTAAGACTGTCGTCAACAAGGCAGTGAATTCAGGCACGCCCATACAATTCACAGATCGATACGAGGAACAGTGGGTTGACGTATTGATTTGCCCCATTCGCGGAACCAATGACAAAATAGAAAGCGTTGTGACATATACGCACGACGTTACACGGCAAATCCGCGCTGAAGAAAGACTTAAGATGGTAAGCCTGCAATTGCTTACGAATCAGGAAGATGAACGCCGCCGGATTGCCCAGGATTTGCATGATGATATTGGACAGAGTATGACGGCGCTCATCCTGACGCTCAAGGCAATCCACAGTGACGTTATTACATCGGGTCACAAAACCATTGGCGAACAGGTCAAAGGCACAATTCGCATTGTCGAAGAAATGATGCGGCATATCCGGCAGGTTCTATACGACTTGCGTCCGCCTTCATTCGAGACGATGTCGCCGGCAAAAGTACTTGAATCGCTTTGCTCTTCGTTGGCCCTATCGACCAGACTACGGGTAATTTTTAGCAGCCAGGAACAATTACCGCCCATGTCCAATGCCCAGGCGACCGCTCTCTATCGGCTGATTCAGGAGGGAATGAACAATGCAGCCAAACACGCCGGGGCTACATCGGTCTGGATCAACCTGGAGTACGTGGATGGCGAAGTTAACATATCATTCGAAGACGATGGACAGGGATTTGACTCAAGAGGGAATATCGAATACGGCATAGGTTTGAAAGGCTTACGGGAACGTTTCGTAATGCTGAATGGAAACTTTGATGTTGAATCTGCCATTGGAAAAGGGACCCGTCTGTATGGCTCTCTGCCGATTGCCAATCTAAATTCGGGATAACAACGGCTCCATCGCCCATATTTTGGCTGTTCTGTAAGAATTGTCCTGGCGAAAACGAGGGACAACACTGAAAAACGTGATTGTGAGGTATACCTATGATTCGGGTTGTAGTTGTAGAAGACCATCAACTTGTTCGACAAGGAATTGTAAAATTATTGGAAAGCGCCGGTGATTTAAGTGTTGTCGGAGAGGCAGACAACGGGGTGCAAGCGATTGAATTAGTCACATCCCTTCGCCCAGACGTAATGGTGCTTGACATTGTAATGCCACAATTTGACGGACTTGAAACGCTGCTCAAACTTAGTGAAATCACGCCCAGACCCCAGGTGGTGATGCTTTCGATGCACGCCGACCCCAGCATGATTCGGCAAGCCTTACAGTCTGGCGCGGTGGGGTATGTCGTCAAGCAATCAGTAGCCGATGAACTACTCGCAGCCGTGAGGGCTGCCAAAAACGGAAGCATGTTCCTGAGTTCGGGTATTTCCGGCGTGATCGCAAATAACTTTTTTGTCGAAAGCCCAAAGAATCTGCTTGACCGTCTCTCTCCGCGTGAACGTGAAGTGGTCAAGCGCATTGTGGAAGGTCATTCAACGCGCGAGATCAGCGACGGCTTGCGCACCAGCATTAAAACAGTCGAAAAACAAAGGCGGGATGCGATGCGCAAACTCGAGGTGGATAATTTGGCCAGCCTTGTACGCGTCAGTCTTGAACTCGGTCTGGTCATCGGAAAAACAAATCGCAAAAAAACAGGGCCTTTGTAGTTAAATTTTTCAAGTCAAAAACCTTTACTTATGAAGGATTTTACGCAATCGGAGTCGTTGGAATGTCAACCTATATATTGAGCATTAACCAAAGAACCACTGGCACATGGGCAGTGATACTTGATCGGAAGGCAAATGTCGTGGCATCTGCTTATGCCGATATCACCCAGTATTTCCCACAATTGGGCTGGGTGGAACACGACGCGAATGAGATCTGGAAAGTGAGCCTTCGCGTGATAGCCGAAGCTCTCCAAAACGGACGGATAGCGCCGGAGCAAATTGACGCCATCGGGGTATCCAATCAACGCGACACAACTGTATTCTGGAACAAAAAGACCGGCGAACCCGTGGGACGGGCAATCGCATGGCAAGATCAGCGCACATTGTCCATTTGCGAGCAGCTTATTGCAAAGGATAAGATTAATATCGAAACAAGAACCGGCATGGTCATCGTGCCAGATATTACAGGCGCCAAAATCCGCTGGCTCATGGATAATGACCAGGCCATTCAAAAAGGGATGGCACGCGGCGAATTACTATGCGGCACAATTGACAGCTGGCTTATTTGGAAATTTTCCGGCGGCGCTGTCCATGTCACCGACCATTCAAACGCGTCAGTTACCCTGTTATTAAATGCAAACTCATTGACCTATGACGATCAGATGCTGAACGAGTTGGGAATTCCGCGTGAAATTCTGCCTGAGTTAAACCGTTCAAGTGATATTTATGCCTACACAGACCCGGAAGCGTTCTTAGGGGTGCGAATACCGATTGGAAGCGCAGGCGGCAACCAACAATTGGCTGTCTTCGGCCAGGCATGTATGGAAACCGGCATGGCGAAAAACACGTACAGCACCGGTTCTTTTGTACTCCTCAATACTGGCAATCGGTACATTCCACCCGGAGGAGGGTTGTTTTCGCCGGTATTGTGGACGATAGACGATACTGTAATCTATGGACTGGAAGGCAAAGCAGATGTAGCTGGCGATGTTATCCACTGGTTGCAGAATGATCTGGGCATCATTCGCGAGGTCAGTGAAGCGGAAGGGCTGGCCAGCCAGGTTGTCGACACACAGGGCGTTTATTTTGTGCCTCCTTTTGGCGGATCAGATTTAATCCGCACAGGTACAGGCTCTTATGCCCGCGGCGCCATTCTCGGCGTGACCCGTGGCGTCACAAGACATCACATTGTCCGCGCTGCATTCGAAGCGCTAGCCTACCAGACGCGCGATTTTGTTGAAGTGATTAAAAAGCGAGTCCCCGAACTGACTCCTCCAGTGCTTCGAGTGGATGGTTACATTGCAAAAAGCGATTTTCTCCTCCAATTCCAATCCGACATATTAGGTATTCCGGTGGAACGACCAGTTTTCACAAATACGGCCGCCCTCGGAGCGGCTTACCTAGCCGGGCTATCCATAGGCTATTGGGGAACAATAGAAGAAATTGCCGCATCCTGGAAACTGGATCGTTACTTTGAACCACGCTTTTCTGATGAACGGCGCGAAGAACTTTATTATGGCTGGCAAAAAGCAGTCAAACAGGTTAAAACTCCGTTTTTTAGAGGGTAAGGCTCCACCCGTCACGGTCAAAAATTGCGCATTTTTACCCTGTATGAAGCGCAATTTAAGGCCGATGGCATCATAAACGACAACCGCGTTCAATCACTTGGCGCAAGTATTCCCATTGATTTAATGCTCAGACGGTCAAACCCCTCAAGAACGCGCCTATTTTATACTCCATTGGCGCAACGCTATTCACCAATGGAGTACTCATATTCTCCATAATATCCTGCAAAGATAACTTTTCCTATAAATATTGGGCGGGTTCCCCGATTTCTTTTGCCCTACATCTGTGCAATAATTACAAAATCCTTACAATAGATAACTTGCTCTCGCTTATACAGGAGAGCGGGCAATGAAACACAAAACACAGGCATAAATTACGATTTTGCACAGACAAAAGCGCAATTTATTTGCTTGTATGGATGTGAATAAAAAATACTTTCCATAAGGACAACCACATGCGGAAGTTTTTTAATACTATTCAAAAATTATTCTACCCTGACTGGCTCTGCTTCCGCCAGTCTTCCATGAATTGTTTTGCCGCTAGTTGGATCGGTACCCGCCAAGAGATTATTTAATCTTTTGGCGTTTTTTTTGAGTACCTTTTTTGTATAGGCTCTTAATCTCAATCTGTACGGAGGTGAAAAAAAGAATATATCAAGCGCCAGATACCTGTCCGAGTTTGCAAGTTCTATTCGAATCACACATCAAAAACAGATAATAAGGAGAAAAACCATGTTCCTCGCTGAATTTTTTGGCACAATGACATTGATCGTCTTCGGTGACGGTGTTGTCGCTAACGTCCTGCTCAACAAATCCAAAGGCCAGAATTCGGGCTGGATTGTTATCACCGCTGGATGGGCGTTCGCGGTCATGAGTGGCATCTTCGTTTCCACCGCCATGGGCGGACCTGGCAGCCTCAACCCGGCTTTCCAAATTGCATCGATGGTCAATGGCGGCGATTTCAATGTGGCGCTCATGAACCTGCTCGGCGAATTCGCCGGCGCCTTCGTCGGAGCCATTCTGGTCTGGTTGGTCTACCTGCCCCATTGGGAAGCTACCGACAACGCCGGACTCAAACTGGCCGTCTTCTCCACTGGACCGGCCATTCGCAACCCCGGATTGAACCTGCTCACCGAAATCATCGCCACCTTCATGCTTGGTTTGGTTGCAACTGCCATCCCTGCAGCGATTGGCGCCACTGGCATGGTCGGATTCGTCGTCGGCATGGTAATCTGGGCAATGGGTCTCTCTTTGGGTGGGCCCACTGGTTACGCCCTCAATCCCGCTCGTGACCTTGGTCCGCGTATTGCCCACTTCGTTCTTCCCATTGCAGGCAAGGGCGATAGTGACTGGAGCTACTCCTGGGTACCAGTCGTTGGACCTATCATTGGCGCGGTTCTCGCTGCCTTTGTCACTGCCGCAATTTTCTAAATTGCATTCGATTATAAGGAGCTTTTTGGATAACCAAAGAGCAAAGGCGATGATATTATGAAAAAACTCATCAACAAACCCGAAAATGTAGTCCACGAGGCTCTTGAAGCGATTGCAATTGCCCACTCTGACCTCGTAAAGGTTCACTATGACCCGAACTTTATCATGCGAGCCGATGGCCCCATCAAAGGTAAAGTTGGCATTATCTCCGGCGGCGGTTCGGGTCATGAGCCTATGCATGGCGGTTTCGTAGGCATGGGTATGCTCGATGCAGCCTGCCCAGGCGCCGTATTTACCTCCCCCACTCCCGATCAAATGCTGGAAGCGACAAAAGCTGTGAACGGCGGCGCTGGAGTTCTGCATATTGTCAAGAACTACACGGGCGATATTATGAACTTTGAGATGGCTGCCGAACTGGCTCGCGCTGAAGGCATGGAAGTAGAAGCCGTAGTGACCGATGACGACGTGGCAGTGAAAGACAGCCTCTACACAGCCGGCCGTCGGGGTGTTGGCGTGACCGTGCTTGCCGAAAAATTATGCGGCGCTGCCGCAGAACAGAAGCGCTCGCTCAAAGACGTGGCCGATGTATGCCGCAAGGCCAAGAACTTTGGCCGCTCGATGGGAATGGCGCTGACCTCCTGCACGGTACCTCATGCCGGCAAACCCACTTTTGACCTGCCCGAAGATCAGATGGAAATCGGCATTGGCATTCATGGCGAACCGGGACGCACCCGCATGCCGCTCAAGAGCGCAGATGAAATCACTGAAATGCTCATGGAGCCTATCATCAGCGATATCCCCTACAAAGCTGGTGATGAAGTACTGATGTTCGTCAATGGCCTGGGTGGAACCCCGCCGATCGAACTCTACGTTGTCTATCGCAAGGCGCACGAAATCGCCACCAAGCATGGGCTGAAAGTTGTTCGCAGTCTGGTCGGTCCATATATGACAAGCCTTGAAATGGCCGGGACATCCATCACGCTATTGAAGATGGACGCCGACATGCTCAAGTTATGGGATGCTCCTGTCAAAACACCCGCACTACGCTGGGGCGCCTAAATTCTCAAAATTTCTCACAATCAGGGCGGGTAATGACACCGCCCTGATTTATTCCAATGGAGTGAAAAATGCCTGTATATCGTGACGATATTGTCGCTTGGATTAAAGCTATCGCTGGAATGATCGCTGAAAACAGCAGCTACCTCACAGAACTTGACTCTGCCATCGGAGATGCCGATCATGGAGCAAATATGGATCGTGGCTTTAAAGCGGTTACCAACAAATTGCCTGAAATCAGCGACAAAGATATAGGCACAATCTTTAAAACCGTTGGAATGACATTACTTTCCACTGTCGGCGGAGCCAGCGGCCCGTTGTATGGGACATGGTTCCTGCAGGCAGGCATGAAAACAGCCGGCAAGATGGAACTTACCCTCGCAGATTGGACAGAGGTTCTTGAAGCCTCTCTCACTGGCATTGTAATGCGCGGCAAAGCTGAATTGGGCGACAAAACCATGGTGGATGCGCTCACACCCGCCGTCAACGCGCTAAAACAAGCCATTCAAGAAAACCAGCCACTGAACGCCGCTCTTGAGCGATCGGCAGGGTCAGCCCAAAAAGGTATGGAAGCAACCATTCCACTTGTTGCGCGCAAAGGACGCGCCAGCTATTTGGGCGAACGCAGTGCCGGGCACCAAGACCCGGGAGCAACCTCCACCTATTTGATGCTAAAAGTTGCCGCTGAAACATGGAAAAAAAGTATTTGATACGTATAGTCTGCCAGACCTGTCAGATTGCAATTCACTGAAGGAACACAAGCAGACTCATTGAAGCCCTTGCATGTTGTGAAATTCAATACCATCTCTTTCAAAATCATACATAAGGAGTACTAAAATGGCTAAATATTCTGTTGCAGTAGATCAGGGCACTACCAGCACCCGTTTCATGATCTTCGACCATGCAGGCAAGGTAGTTGGCATCGATCAAAAAGAACACGAACAGATTTACCCCAAGCCAGGTTGGGTTGAACACGATGCGAACGAAATCTGGACCCGCACGCAGGAAGTCATTGCAGGCGCATTGAAGAAGGGCAACATTTCCACAAAAGACATCGCGGCATGTGGCGTTACAAATCAACGCGAAACCACCGTCGTTTGGGAAAAGGCAACCGGCAAACCCGTATACAACGCCATCGTTTGGCAAGATACCCGCACCGATGCGATTTGCAATGAACTCGCCAAAGACGGCGGCCAGGATCGCTTCCGCACGAAGGTGGGTCTCCCATTGGCCACCTACTTCTCAGGCCCCAAGGTCAAATGGATTCTTGACAATGTTGACGGCGCGCGCGCAAAAGCGGAAAAAGGCGAAGTGCTCTTCGGCAATATCGACACCTGGGTC
>CAILWD010000542.1 GCA_903837815.1 uncultured Chloroflexota bacterium
CGACCAGTTGATGTATCGAAGCAAGCAGGGCGGAAGAAACCGGGTGATGATCGGCTGATAGACGCCTACCACGCCATTCTTTCCCGCCGCCCTCAACTGCGCCATTCGCCACAATGGCTCATTCAGATCGAGAGTCCGGGCGACATTCAGGTCGTCGAGAAACTTTCTGGTTAAATTCTGCGAAGAGTTCTTCGGTCATGAGGCTACTCATCCTCGTCGATTTTCCAGGCGGTCATGTTGTTCAGCGAGTCAACTTCACCCTGCCCCAGGTTAATCCGCAATGCACCGAGATTTTCGTTCAACTGCTCGATAGAGGTCGCGCCGATGATGGGACTGGTGATGACGGGGTCTGCCAGCATCCAAGCCAGGGCAATTTGAGAGACGGTGGCGTTGTGACGGCGGGCGACAATTTCCATATCAGCGATCAATGCAAGGTTCTTCTCAGTCATGTCGCGCTTGCGTCCCTCGGCGCGTTGACTTGCGGGCAGGGGCGCATTTTTGCGATACTTGCCCGTCAGGAATCCACCCGCCAGGGGACTGTAGGGAATGACAGCGATTTGATACGTTTTGCACACGGCGCGCAACTCACGCTCGAATTCGTCACGGTGAATCAAGTTGTAATGCGGCTGAAGGGAATCGAAGCGGACGAGGTTGTACTTGTCCGACACCCACAAGGCTTGCATCAACTCCCACGCGGAATAGTTGGACGCGCCCACGTAGCGGGCTTTGCCCTGCTGCACCAAATCGTCGAAGGCGCGCAGGGTTTCTTCGATGGGCGTATCGTCGTCGGTCCAATGGGCTTGATACAGGTCGATATAGTCAGTTTGCAAACGGCGGAGCGAAGCCTCGACTGCGTTGACGATGTGAACGCGGCTCAAGCCGTGGTCGTTGGCGCCCTTGCCCATCGTCCCGCGCACTTTGGTTGCCAGCACAATCTGGTCGCGCGGAATTTTTGCCTGCTTCATCCAATTGCCAATGAAGGTTTCCGAGACGCCGCCGGGGTTGCCCTCCACCCAGCGGGAATAGATATCGGCAGTATCGAAGAAGTTGATGCCCGCCTCGAAGGTCGCCGAAAGAACGCGATGAGAATCCGCCTCATTCAACGACCAGCCGAATTGCATCGTCCCCATGCACAGCGGGGAGACTTTGAGACCCGTCCTGCCAAGTTTTCTATAGTCCATTTTATTCCACCTCGATGTAAATCCGCTTGTTGATGGCGCCCTTGCTCTTGTAATCGACAACCTTGATTTTACCGACCTCCGAAGTATTCCTGACGTGTGTGCCGCCATCGGCTTGCAGGTCAAGACCCACGATTTCCACCGTCCGCACTTCGAGGATGCCTTCGGGCAAGAGGTTGATTTTGGTGCGGATCAAATCTGGGATTTGGAAGGCTTCTTCGCGCGGCAGGATTTTGACCCGAATCTCACGTCCCCGCTGGACCTCGAAGTTGGTCGCCGTTTCGATGGCTTTGACCAGTTCCCCGCGCATGTTCTCGAACTCGAAATCCATGCGTCCCTTGAGCGGGTCCATGTCTCCCCCGGTGACCTTCGCCCCGTAGTCGCGGAAGACCGTTCCGCAAAGGATGTGCAGGGC